>DAIUFO010000187.1:0-7298 GCA_036844545.1 Chloroflexota bacterium | reverse complement strand
TTAAGATGTACCTGGCCGAAGTTGGCAATAAAGCCGGCGGGCGCGACATCACGGTCGTGACCGAGGATGAGGCCACCAACCCAGCCACCGGCCTGCAAAAGGTCAAAAAGCTGGTCGAGCAGGACCAGGTGAACATCCTGGCCGGCCTGGTGCTCACGCCAAGCACGTACGCCTCGGTCGACTACCTCCAGAAGGAAGCGCCGCGCAAGGTCATGCTCGTTGGCCTGAACGCCGGCGCAAACGACATGGATACGACCCGCAAGAGCGATCTGTTCGTCCGGACCGCATTCTCGAACGCGCAGGCGAACATCCCCATGGGCGATTACGTGTTCAATACCCTGGGCGTCAAAAAGGTGTACCTGACCTATTCCGACTTCGCCGCCGGCCCGGAGAAGGTAGAGACCTTCGCCGCTGGCTACAAGAAGGCCGGAGGCCAGGTTGTAGGCACGGAAAAGCCCAAGCTGGGCGAGACTGACTTTGCCACGTATCTAACGAAGATCCGCGCTTCCGACGCTGAGGCTACCTACAACTTCGAGGCCGGCAACGACGGTGTGCAGTTTGTGAAGCAGTACGACCAGTTCGGCCTCAAGGCCAAGATCAAGCCGCTCGGCGCGGGCGACAACGTCGACGACGTCGGCCTGCCGGCTGAAGGCTCCGCAGCCGTCGGCTGGATTACCGCGCTGCACTACTACAGCACGCTGGACAACCCCCAGAACAAGAAGTTCGCGGCGGACTATAAGTCCAAGTACAGCGACAATGCCAACGCCTACGCGGTGCAGGCTTACGACGGCGCCAAGCTGATTGTCGACGCCCTCAACAAGACCAACGGCAACGCCGATCCGGCGGCGCTGCTGTCGGCCATGCTCGGCGCCAAATGGGACAGCCCGCGCGGACCGGTGTCGATCAGCCCGGATTATCACGACATCGTCCAGAACATCTACGTGGCCGAGACGAAGTCGGTGAACGGCCAGGTGCAGAACGTGGTGAGCAAGACCTTCGAGGCGGTGCAGCCCGTAGCCAAGTAGCCGCTGGCGCGTGATCGATTTCCTGCTGGTCCAGGTGCTGAACGGTGTTGCCTATGGCCTGCTGGTCTTCCTGCTGGCGGCGGGCCTCACGCTCATCTTCGGCATGATGGACGTGATCAACCTGGCCCACGGCTCGTTCTACATGGTGGGCGCCTATATCGGCCTGTCCGTGCTGCGCGCCACCCATAACTTCTGGCTGGCGCTCATCGTGGCGCCGCTGGCGGTAGCCCTGCTGGGACTGATCGTCGAAGGCGGCCTGCTGCGGCCGCTCTACCGCCGTGTCCAGCTCGACCAGGTGGTCCTCACCTTCGGGCTGGCCTACATGGTGTCGGACATCGTGAAGTGGATCTGGGGCGCGGACGTCCAGAGCATTGACCCGCCGGCTAGCCTGCAGGGGGCGACCGAGTTCCTGGGCAACTTCTACCCGACCTACCGGCTGTTCGTGATCGGCGTGGGCCTGGCCATCGCGTTGCTGCTGTGGGCCATCCAGCAGCGGACGCGCATCGGGTCCATCATCCGTGCCGGCGTGGCCGACAAGGAGATGGTCGGCGGGTTGGGCGTGAACGTCGGCCGGCTGTTCACCGGCGTGTTCGTGTTCGGCGCGGCGCTGGCGGCCTTCAGCGGGGTAGTGGCTGGGCCCATCCTCGGCCTGTACCAGGGCATGGACTCGGACACGCTGATCATCGCCCTAATCGTGGTGGTCGTGGGCGGGTTGGGGACGCTGACCGGCGCCTTTTGGGGCGGGCTGCTGATCGGTCTGGCCGACACCTTCGGCAAGGTGCTGATCCCGGAATTCGCCCTGTTCCTGACGTTCGCCGTCATGGCGGTGGTGCTGCTGGCTCGCCCGTCCGGCCTGTTCGGGAGAAGGCTGGCTTGATGGCTGGCAACGCGGCGCTCTGTTCCTCTCCCACCGCGGTGGGAGAGGCTAGGTGAGGGCACCATTGGCCCAGCCGGAGCAAACGCTCGCCGAAACCAGCGGCCTAGCGGCCGCGACACCCTCACCTAGCCTCTCCCGCAGGCGGGAGAGGAACATAAGAGGTGGGACCTACGCCGTCATCTTCGTCGTGCTCCTGGCGTTCCCGTTCATCACTACCGGCTATCCGCTCACGGTGCTGACCGAGATCCTGGTGTTTGGCCTGTTCGCCATGAGCCTGGACCTGATCCTCGGCTACACCGGCCTGCCGTCGTTCGGCCACGCCGCGTTCTTTGGACTCGGGGCGTACGGGACGGCCATCCTGTCGGCCAAGCTGGGCATCAGCAACCTCGGCATCAGCCTGCTGGTGGTCCTCGCCTTGACGGCGGTCGCGGCGGCCATTCTGGGCTGGCTGGCCATCCGCACTGCCGGCGTGTATTTCCTCATGCTCACGCTGGCCTTCGCGCAAATGATCTTCGCCGCGGCCCAAAAGTGGACGCCCTTGACCGGAGGCTCAAACGGCCTGCCGGGTGTAGCCAGGCCAACGCTGTTTGTGCCTGGACTGGTCGCGGCCGATCCGCGCGCCTTCTACCTGCTGGTCCTGGCGCTGTTCGCCAGCAGCTTCTTTCTGCTGCAGCGGCTGGTGAGCTCGCCCTTTGGGCGCAGCCTGATCGGCATTCGCGAGAACGAGGTCCGGATGCGAGCCATGGGCTACAACGTCAAGGCCTACAAGCTGACGGCGTTCGTGATCGGCGGGGCCTTCGGCGGCGTCGCCGGGCTGATGTACGCCTATTTCAACAACTTCGTCTCGCCTTCCGACGTGTATTGGACCGCCTCCGGCACGGTGCTGCTGATGGTGCTGATCGGCGGGGCCGGCACGTTGGTGGGCCCCGTGCTGGGAGCGGCGTTTTTCCTGCTGCTCCAGAATGCTCTCTCTTCCATGACCGAGCGCTGGCCCATCATCCTGGGGGCGGTGTTCGTCATCTTCATCATGTTCGTCCGTAACGGGCTGGTGGGGGTTTGGATGCAGTTGAGAGGCCGTCGTGCCTGAGGTCCTCAAGCTCGAGCAGCTGACCAAGCACTTCAGCGGCCTGGAGGTGCTGAAGGGCATCAGCTTGTCCGTCCAAGCTGGCGAGCGGCGAGCCATCATCGGCCCCAACGGCGCCGGCAAGACAACGCTCTTCAACCTGATCAGCGGCGAGCTCGAACCGACGGCCGGTCGAGTGATCGTGGAAGGTCGGGACGTGACCGGCAAGCCGCCCAACCAGATGTGGGCGCTGGGCCTGGCCCGGACCTTCCAGAAGAACAACCTCTTCTTTCAGCTCACCACTCATGAGAACGTGCGGCTCGCCGTCCAGGCGCACCGGGGCTACGCTCACCGCTGGTTCCGGTCCTGGCAGTCGCTGCACGGCGTCAACGACCAAACGCGCGACATCCTAGTTCGGCTGGAGCTGTGGAGCCGGCGCGACGAAGTGGTGAAGAACCTGTCCTACGGCGAGCAGCGGCAGCTCGAAGTGGCCATCGCCCTGGCAGGCGATCCGAAGGTGCTGCTGCTGGACGAGCCCACCGCCGGCATGTCGCCGGCGGAGACGGCGCGCACCGTCGCTATGCTGGCCGCGCTCCCGAAGGACCTCACCGTGCTCATCATCGAGCACGACATGGACGCCGTGTTCAGCTTGGCCGACCGTATCGCTGTGCTCAACTACGGCGAGGTCCTGGCCGACGGCACGCCCGACAGCGTCAAGAGCGACCCCAAGGTGCAAGAAGTCTATTTAGGCGTCTAGCTGCATGCCCAGGGCCGCCTCGGCGTCCGACAGCTCGTTGAGTACGTACTGCATCTCCGGGTGCCCGATGCCTTTGGCGAGCCGCCAGTTGCCGTTGCCGGCGGCCTCGAGAATGCCCTCTCGTCGTACGTAACGCAGGAGCTGCCCAACGCGGGCCTTGAAGGTCCAGCGCATGGTCAAGCGCGGGTCCAGGGCCAGCCCGGCGTGGCGAAAGCGCCGAGCTTCCGAGAGCAGCAGGCGCTCGAGGTCAGCCCTGCTCAGGACGGTGCCCGCGGGCAGCCGGCGGAGCGCCGCGGCGGCCAAATGGCCGGCATTGATCGTCATCTGGCACACGATCGCGCGGCGAGCCTGCTGCTCCAGCTGGGCCTTTCCAAGCGATCGGTCGATGACGATTTCCGGACCGAAGCGGATGAAGCAGCGCGTCCGTAGTGTGGTCATGAAGTCGTAGAACACGGCCACCGGCAGGATGCGCAGGGGCGCAGCGCTGGCCTTGACGAGGCGGTAGAAACCCGCCCGGAAGCGGTCCAGGCGCCCATCCAAGCCGAGGCCGCCTTCGGGCGTCCAGTACAAGTCGCGGCCGTGGTCGAGAAGCGCGGCGAAGCGCCGCAGCTGGCCCTCGATGCGCGGCATATCCGATCGCCGCGTGACGTAGCCCATGGGGTAGGTCTTGAGCAGGTGCAGCGGGGCTCGCACCGTCAGCCGGCGCAGCAGGTTGCGCAGCGGCCGCCAGCCCAAGTAGCCGTCGAGGAAGCCGGGCCAGAAGGCGTCCTCCCGCAGGCAAAACACGAGCCGCCGGTTGGGGCGCCTGATGCCGCGGGCCAAGTACGCGACGCCGCCCAGGACCAGCGAGTCGAGATCGCGCTTGTGGTTGGACAGGACGATCTTTGGATGCTCGTCGCTGCAATGTTCGCGGCCATAGATGGCCACGTCGTGCTTGGCGCTGGCGGCCAGATAAAATAGCGTGGCAACCAATCCGCGAAACGCGTCCTGGACCAAGGTCGCGACACTTGTCTTGAGCTCATCTTCCAGCAGCAATCCCCACCGGCGCTGGTGGCGCGGAGCACGCACATAGGCGCCCGCGTCCTGTTCGCCGTCGGCTCCTGGGGGCTGGGCCACGCCACCCGCGACCTGCCCTTGATCCGCGGGCTGGCCAAAGCCGGCCACAGTGTCACCGTCGTGGCCAGCGGCGCCTCGCTGCGGCTGCTCCAGGCCGAGCTTGGCTCCCGCTGCGAGTTCGTCGAGTTTCCCGGCATGCGCGTCCCGCTGGGCGCGTCGCCGTTTCGATTTTACTTCAAGTACACCGTCACCTTGCCGGCCATCTGGCTCGATACGCTGCGGCAGCACGCTCAGCTCGACGATCTGCTGGCGGCCGGCCGCTTCGACGTGCTGGTATCCGACAACCGCTACGCCGCCTGGAGCCGCAAGCTGCCGTCGTTCCTTATCGCCCATGGTTTGCGCTTCATCGCGCCGGGCCGGCGGCACACCTTGGAGCTGGGGCTGGAGCGTTTCAACGCCGGCTGGTTCCGGTCCTATCGCCGCATCCTGGTACCCGATTTCGAGGGCGACGACCTGTCTGGCGACCTGTCCCATGGGCTGCGCTTCTATCCTCACGATCAAGTCCGTTACCTCGGCCTGCTGTCCAGCGTCGGCCGTCGGGACCTCCAACCGGACCTGGACGTGTTCGTTTCCATCTCCGGGCCTGAGCCCCAACGCACGATTCTAGAACGGACCATACTGCGCCAGCTGGCGTTGGCGCACGTGCGTGGATTGGTGGCTTTGGGCCGGCCCGGCATGGCCCACCGTGGCCAGGCCAACGGCTGGGAGATAGCCGGCTACCTGGGCCGGGACGAGCAGGCCGAGGCGATGAACCGCTGCCGGCTGGCGGTCATACGCGCCGGTTACAGCACCATCATGGAGCTGGCGGAGCTTGGCAAGCCCGCCGTGCTGATCCCCACCCCCGGCCAGACCGAGCAGGAATACGTGACCGGATACCTCAGTGCCAAAGGCCACTTCTTCGCCGCGGACCAGTCCAGCCTCAACCTGGCCGAGGCCGTGGCCGCCGGCGATCCCCCGAAGCCCTACCAGCCGCCGCATTTGACCGAAACCTCAGTCCAACGGTTTTTGGAGGAAGTCCTGGGCTAGCCGCGCGGCGGCATGCCCGCTTCGGACGGCGCTTTCCATCGTGTCCGGCCAGCCGGTATCCGTCCAGGCGCCGGCCAGAAAGAGGTTGGCCAGGGGCGTTCGGTTGCCCAGGCGCGCGCTGGCGCTGCCCGGCCCCGGCACGAACGTTGCCGAACGGACCTTTTCCACGCTCGAGCGGACCAGCGTTGCCTCGGCTGCCGCCGGCAGGGCCTTGGCGAGCTTCGCGGCCACCTTGCCGGCCAGCTCGCTGCGCGGCGTTTCGATCACCGCCTCCGCGGCGCTCATCGAAACGGCGATGTGATGATCGCACCCCGGCAGACCTAGGATGCGCGTGCGGTCGAACAGCCAGTGAGCCTCCCCGTCCACAATGGCCGCGATGATTTCTCCGTCGAAGATGGGCCGGTCGTACCACAAGTTCACACCCACGATGGGCGCACGCTCGAGCCCGGCTGCTGGCTGTGCCCACCTGTCGGGCACCAGGCGGGCCAGCTCATCCGAAGGGACCGCCACGACGTAGGCGTCCGCTTGCAGCAGCTCGCCCTGGACGGTCCTGGCGCCCCGTTGGCCGACGTGCCGGACAGCGACACCGAAGCGCAGCTCGGCGCCGGACGCTCGCATGTAGGCCGCCGCTGGCTCGGGCACAATCTGGCTGAGGCCCAGCCGCGAGTAGCCCAGCCGCCCACCCCAACGCGTACGCAGCAGGCCTTCGCGGAAGACAAAGGCGCCTTGCGCCGCGCTGACGCGCTCCGCGGGCGCGTTGCAGGTGGGGATCACGATCAGGTTCCAGAAGCGCTGGATGGCGTTTGGCGTCTGGCCGTGACGCGCCAGCCACTCGCCGAAGGATTCGTCTTCCGGCAGGTCGCGGAGGCGCAGGGTCAGCAACGCCCCGAGCGCGGCCACCTTCTCGCCCCATGACAGGTACGGCAAGGTCAGGAACGATGGCAGCAGATGGAAGGGCGCCGGCAGTGATGCTTCGCGCAGCCGGGCCGGCCCATCCGCGGCGTCCACGATGCGGACGTCCAGCCGCTCCTGCAGGAACGCCTTGTCCCGCTGGCCGAGCTTGGCGAGCAGCTCCAAGTAGGCCGTGCAGCAGCCCAAGAACACGTGCTGGCCATTGTCCAGCAGGTCGCCTGCCTCGTTGGTGAACGAGAACGTCCGCCCGCCCGGGAACGGCCGGCGCTCCACCAGCGTGACCTCCAAGCCGGCATCCACCAGGTCGATGGCCGCCGTCAGGCCCGCCAGCCCGGCGCCGATGACGAGCGCCCTCTTTGTCATTGGCGCCGTCCTCAAAAGGGGGGATCTACCGCGATGCTACGCGGGAGCCTAGTTCCTGGCGCAGGCTGTGGATCCAGGCGCCGGCGGTGAGGCTCAGCTTGTCGCGGCCGCTGAGGCTGATGCGCGCGTCGAAGACGGCATAGTCCGCGGCCTCGATGC
>DAIUFO010000186.1:0-7332 GCA_036844545.1 Chloroflexota bacterium | reverse complement strand
GCCCTTGCCACGCGCCAGCCAGCGGGCCGCGCTCCAGAAGAACAGCACCTGGAAGGGCACCAGCATGTCCTGGCCTTGCATGCGCCGGGCGTAGATGATGGCCCACGAGTTCACCGCGAACAGGAGCGCGGCGATGAGCGCCGCCCGCCGGCCGAAGAACTCAGCCACTAGGCGGAAGAGGAAGTACACCGCGGCGGCGTTCAGCAGGGCGACGACGACCGCGCCGGCTAGTGGCGCCTGGCCGAACAGGGCCGCGGCCGGCATCACCAGGTACACCTGGAAAGGGCCGTTGTTGGCGCCAATCGAGGAGCGGATGCCGGACGTCGGCAGCGTCAGATTGGCAATGGAGCGCAGTGCCTGCGCCCACAGTCGCTCATCGTCGGACCCGTACTGGCCGTACTGCAGGTAGAACAGCCGCAGGAAGGCGCCGAGGGCGATTATTGCCGAGAGCGCCAGCCAATCCCAGTTCCTCGCCCGCGGTCTCAAGATTCCCTCACCCTCACCCTCACCCTCTTCCGCTGGGCGGGCGAGGGGACTGCATCGCGGCGCAGTCTAACAAAAGCCACACCGCGCCGGGTTGGCTGGGCTACACTTTGGCGTGGTCGTGCTAAGCGGGGAACTAGCGGTGCCCTGTACCCGCAATCCGCTTTAGCGGGGCCGAAATCCTTCTCGAGGCTCGGCCTCTTCGGGGACTGTGGCGTGTGTGACGTCGAGGGTTGGGTTCCGCGCGGCGGGAGCCCTCGAACCTCGTCAGGTCCGGGAGGAAGCAGCGATAAGGGGTGTCTTCCGGGTGCCGCGGAGTTACCTAGCCTGAGCCTACTGCGCCGCAAGCTCGAGGGTCACCGAGTCGACAGAGGGTGCACGACCACGGACTCATTGGGCCGGGTGGAGGGTGCTAAGCTCTCCACCCGGCTGTCTCCTCACCTATGACCACCCTGTACCGTAAATGGCGCCCGCAGACGTTCGCGGAGGTTCGCGGCCAGGAGCGGGTGGTGCGAACCCTGCAGAATGCGCTGAGCTCCGGCCGTATCGGCCACGCCTACCTGTTTACGGGCCCGCGGGGGGTCGGCAAAACGACGACCGCCCGCCTGCTGGCAAAAGCCCTGAACTGCCTGCACGACCAAGGCTCGAGCGAGGAGCCGACGATTGGCACCGCCATTCTGCCGGAGCCGTACAAGCCCGGCGAGAGCATCCCGCCCGAACCCGACAACACCTGCTGGGTGTGCCGCGACATCACCGCCAGCGCCTCGCTCGACATCGTCGAGATCGATGCCGCCTCCACCGGCCGCGTCGACGACGTGCGGGACCTGCGCGACAGGGTGGCCTCGGTCGGCAGCACCCGCTACAAGTTCTACATCCTGGACGAAGCGCACCAGATGACCAAGGACGCCTTCGATGCGCTGTTGAAGACGCTGGAGGAGCCGCCGCCGCGGGTCGTCTTCGTCTTGGCCACGACCGACGCCGCCAAGCTGCCGCCAACGGTGCTGTCGCGCTGCCAGAGGTTCGACTTCCGGCGCATCTCGGTGGCCGACATCCGCGCCAGCTTGACGGACATCTGCGCCGCCGAGGGCATCGACGCCGAGCCGGCCGCGCTGGAGGTGCTTGCCCGCGCCGCCGACGGCAGCTCGCGCGATTCACAGAGCTTGCTGGACCAAGCTATCGCCTTCAGCGGCGCGACGATCACCCTGGCCGACGTGCGCAGCATGCTGGGCCTGGCCAGCGCCGACACCATCGAGCGCCTGGCGGCGGCGCTGCTGGCGGGCGATGCGCGCACCGGGCTGGAGCTGATCAACCAGGCGACGGACGCCGGTGTGGACCCACGTGGGCTCAATCGCGAGCTGGTGGAGCACCTGCGCACGCTGCTGCTGCTCAAAGTCAGCTCCGACACGGCGGCCAGCCTGGACATCGCGCCGGAGGCTCTGCCGGCCCTGCGCGACCAGACCGCCACCCTCTCGGTGCCCGTCCTGGTGCGCCAGATCAAGATCTTCTCCGAAGCCGACTACGGCTTCCGCTCGGCCCTGCAGGTCCAGCTCCCCCTGGAGCTGGCCTTCCTCCAGGCGATTGAGGTGGGCTCACCCGGTCCTACGCGGACGGCGAGTGCGGGAGAGGGTCGGGGTGAGGGAATCACTAAGCCTTCGCGGCAAGAACCTGCTGCGCCCGCTGCTCCGGTTGCTGCCGCCAGCGACCACCCTCACCCTAGCCCTCTCCCGCCAGCGGGAGAGGGGATGCGTGCGGCGGAAACCAAGGCAGAGTGGCAAGCGCCAGCCAGCGAGGAAAGGTCGGAGAGCTCCTCTGATGAGGAGACGCTCCAGGCCATCGTCCAAAAATGGCCGGCAGTGCTCCAGGCCGTGCGGGCCGAGTCCAAGAACGTCGAGGCGCTGCTGCGCAGCTGCGTCGCCACGGGCATGGAGGGCGCCACCGTCACGCTGGCCTGCGATGGCGAGTTCCACGCCCGCGAGCTGCAGAAGCCCGAGAACAAGCGCATGGTCGAGGCCGGCATCAGCCAGGTGGCGGGCCACCCATGCTACGTTAAGTGCGTCGTGCGCGACAAGAAACCCGAGGCCGCCAAGCCAGCGCCGACCGGACAGCCGGACGCCGCTAAGCCGGACGACGACGACCCCCTGGTGCGGGCCGCGCTGCGCATGCTGAACGCCCGAGTGCTGGAGAACAACTGATGATGAACAAGCAAATGCTGCAGCAGATGCAGCAAATGCAAAAGCGGATGGCGACCATGCAGGAGGAGCTGGGCAGCACGGTGGTGCAGGGTACGGCCGGCGGCGGCGCGGTGACCTGCGAGGTGAGCGGCCACCAGGAGCTCCAGTCCGTCACCATCTCGAAGGACGCCGTCGATCCCGACGATGTCGAGACCCTGCAAGACCTGGTCCTGGCGGCCATCAACGATGGCCTCAAGAAGTCCCAGGAGCTGGCCCAACAGAAGATGGCCGGGCTCACCGGCGGCCTCAAAATCCCCGGCCTGATGTAGCCTTTGTCATGCAGGCACCTGGGGCACGGATTCCTCGCTGCGCTCGGAATGACAAAAGGCGTTCGCTAGTGACAAAGGGCGTTCGCTAGTGACAAAAGGCTTACGCTAGTGGAGCTTGCCGCGCCGGTTGCCCGCCTCATCGAGGCCTTCGGCCGGCTGCCGACTGTCGGGCCCAAGACCGCGCAGCGGCTCACCTTTTACCTGCTGCGCAATCCCAACAACCTGACCACCGAGCTGGCCAACGCACTTCTGGACATGCGGGACAAGACCATCCTGTGCTCCACCTGCTTCAACCTGGCCGACGTCGATCCCTGCCACATCTGCCGCAATCCCAGCCGGGATCGCTCAGTGCTGTGCGTGGTCGAGGAGCCGCTGGACATCCTGGCGGTGGAGCGCACCGGCGAGTACCGCGGCCTGTACCACGTGCTGCACGGCGCGATCTCGCCCATGGAGCGCGTCTCGGCCGAGGACTTGAAGATCCGAGAGCTGGTCGAGCGGGTCCGGCCAGGTGAGGTTTCGGAGGTCATCCTGGCGACCAACCCGAATATGGAGGGCGACGCCACGGCCATGTTCATCACCCGCCAGCTCTCGGGCCTGAACCTGCGCATCACCCGCCTGGCGCGGGGCCTACCCATTGGCGGCGACCTCGAGTACGCCGACCAGATCACCCTCACCCGAGCCCTCGAAGGCCGCCGCGAAGTCACCGCCTAAGGGACGATCAGCCTAGCCTCCAACGGGCCCCCTGGCAGGCGCTGCAAGGTCGTCAGCTCGTAGAGGCCGACCTGCAGGGTGTAGGTTCCGGGCGACAGTGACAGGGCATGCTGGTCGAGCACCGTTTCGCCAGGGAGCCAGGCGCCGGTCGGGAAATCGCCACCCCGTGGCTGGCTGTCGGCCTGGGCCACGACCTTGCCCGAGGCGTCCAGCGCGTGTACGAACACCGTGTAATCTGCCGCCGGCCGGGCGAGCGCCTGCCATTGCAAGACAACCTCGCTGCCCGAGGCGCGGTAGCCGGTCAGCTCGATTTCGTCGCCGAACTTCAGGCTGGCCGGCGTGAGGTTCGGCTTCGGCGCAGCCGGCGGCGGCACCACCAGTGGCCCCCAAACGGCGTTCGGGCCGACCGCTTTGCCCGAGCCATCGGCCAGCTGCAAGGGCTGGTCGTGGCCGTCGTAGAGGCCGAGCTCCAGCGAGTAGCGTCCCGGAGCCAGGTTCGCGGGCACGTCGAGGTGAAGCCACTCGACAGCCTCGGCGCTGCCTCTCGCCAGGGGACGGTCGCTCCCGGCGAGTTGCCGGCCATCTGGTCCCAGCAGGTGGACGAACAGCGTGGCCGCTGGCCGGTCCTGCTGATCGCCCGGCCAAGCCCAGGCGAGGCCAATAGAGAGCGGCTGCCCGGGAGTCAGCCGGCGCTCCACTCCCAGTCGCTCCAAGCGGAGGCCATTGGCCGCGCGCAGGCCGAGGCTGGCCGGCAGCAGCGGCGCAACGGCGGCGCTCAACGCTGCCGGCTGAGGAACGAAGGACCGGAAGGTCATGCCCTCACACGGGATAGACTGCTGTTGGAGCGGCTGCCCGCTGGCTTGCAGCGCGCCGGCAGTCTCGCTGTCCTGGTCGAGGGTCACGTACACCGCGGGCGGGCTGTTCGCAGCCGGCAGCGCCAGGCTCGAGGCCTGCCGCGTATCGATCCAGAGGGCATCGAGGCTGTCGCGGTCAAGGATCGAGGCAAGGATCGGCGCCAACGAGGGTTGGCCGTAGACGTACACGCGCTGCGCGTGGCTGTCTCCAGCCAGCCGCTCCACCGATGAGGCCAGGTCGAAGGTCTGCTGGTAGGGCAGGGCGTAGACGTTATTACTGGCACAGCTGGGGATGACGGAGAAGAACACGCCGGCCAGCGCCAGCGAGTTGGCGCTGACCGCGGCCAGCAGCGGCGCACCGAAGCGCGGCCATAGCCGGTCCAGGAGAAGCCCGGAGAAGATGGCCGGCAGCGGCAGGGTGAGGACCAGATGGCGCCAGCTCAGGATGTCCTGGTGGCGGATGTAGATCGCGATGGGGAACAAGAGCCAGGCAAAGAGCAGCCCGATCACGCGCGCGTAATCCTGCTTGCCCTCGCGCACAAGTTGGATGAGGCGCGACAGGCCGTAGGCGATGCCGCCGGCATACAAGGCGACCTCCAACGCGATGAAGCCGGCTTCCAGGCCGGCGGCCGGCGCCAAAACGGCCTCCATCTCCGGGGCAGTCCGCTGGAACCCGGTGTGCAGCGCCTGAACGAAGGCCAGCTGCAGGCTGGAGGCGTCGACGAATGTCGGCCCACTCAGAGCCGGCTGCAGGAAGCGCCATTCCGGCAGGATCACCGCCAGGAGGTAGTAGGCGCTCAACGCCATCCAGACCCCGCCGCCGATGAGCAGCGGCCGGAGCCGCAGGTGGCGCCAGCCCAGGGCCAAGACAATCGCCATGCTGCCCAGATGCAGCAGGCCATCGAGGTATGTCTGAGTGGCGATGGCCAGCCACAGGAAGCTCAGCACCAGGTCGAGGCCACGGCCGCGGGCCAACCAGCGGGCGGCGTTCCAGAAGAACAGCACCTGGAAGGGGATGAGCATCCCTTGCACGGCCAGGTGCCGGGAGAATTCGACGTCCCAGGAATTAACGGCAAACAGCAGCGCGGCGATCAGGCCCAAGCGCTCACTGAAGAAGTCCCGGCCGAAGCGGTAGACGATGTAGACCGCCAGCGTGTTGAGCAGCGCCACGGCAATGGCGCCGGCGATCGGGGCTTTGGCGATCGCGGCGAGGGGCATCATCAGGTACACCTGGAACGGGCCGTTGCCAGTGCCCAGGGTGGAGTTGATGCCCTTGGCCGGCAGGATGTGGCGGGTGACGGCGTCCACCGCCAGCGACCAGATGCCGTCGTCGTCCCACTGGTACTCGCCGAAATTCAGGCGGAAGAGCCGCAAGGCGGCTGCGAGGGCCAGAATGAAGCAGAGAGGCAGCCTCGACCGGAGGCGTCTAACGCCGCCGACCCCCTCATCTAACCTCTCCCCCAAGGGAGGGCGGAACAAGCTGTTAATCAAGCTGGACGCTACCCACCAGGACGCTGCCGGGCTCGGGGCCGGGGGGGGTGGCGGGCAGGCGCTCGCCGGTGTCCAGGCGGTAGAGGCCGGCGGCCACGGCATAGCGCCCGGCCGGCAAACCCGCGGGCAGAGTCACGGCGCGGCCGTCGTCCACGGGAACCCCGGCGAGCCAATAGCGGGTGGGCCACTGGCCGCCGGCGGGAGGCCCATCGGCCTGGGCCACGAGCTTGCCGCTCTCGTCCAGCACGTGCACGAAGACGGAATAGTCTTGCGCGAGAGGTTGTCCGGGCAGCCAGCGCAGACGTACGTCCACGGCCTGGCCGGTTTGGCGGACTGTGGATGGCAGCAAGCCGATCGCGCCGCCCAGCTCCGCGACCGGCGCTTGATCGGCCGAATTGTCAGGCGCGACGACCACCGGCCCAAGCAGCAGCCGGTCCTCGCCCTGCTCGGTTCGAAGGCGGCGGCCGCCATCGGTATAGGCGCCGCCCTCGAGCCAGTACACGCCGGCCGGTGTGGCTGGGGCAACATCCAAGGGGAAGGTCGAGAGTACGGTCTCGCCGCCGCGCCACTCGCCGGCGGGGAAGCCATTCTGATCCAGCGAGGCGACCACCCGCTGCTGGCCGTAGTCCAGTAGATGGGCGAAGAAGGTGACCGGGATGGTTGATGCCCGCGCCGGCCGCCATTGGATGCGGAACTCGAGTCCCTGGCCGGGCCCCACCCTGGCGGGCAGATCGTAGCCCTGCAGCTGGACGAGCCCATCGAGGGAGGCGCTGAGCGCGTTGCCGAGCGCCGGCAGGGCGGTGATCGCCCGTTGGTCGCTCTCCCGGGCTCCCTCACCCCGGCTCTCTCCCGCCGCGGCGGGAGAGGGATACCTGGCCGCGATCAGGTAGCTCTCGGCGCCCGCGGGCGGAAGCACTTGCGTGTGGCGCGCGTCGTAGCCAACCAGGCGCGACGCCAGCGCGGGATGCTCGGTATCCAGCCCGGCGATGATGAAGTCGGTGACGGCATCGTGGTCGTCCGGGGCGCCGAAGTAGACAGCGGAGGGCGGATTCGGAGCCAGCAGTCGACCTACCGTGGACTGAGCCGCGGCTACGACTCCGGGCCGGTAGGAGAATTGGGTGCCCCGCGCGTTGGCCCAAATGCCGAAGTACTGCCAAGAGCTCACGGCTGCCAGCGCCACGGCGCCCGCGCCCAGCAGCCATTGGGAGGCCGGCCAGCGGCGCCACAGCGCAGCCGCCGCGATGGCCGGGAACAGGAACACCGCCGGCGCGATGGCAATGGCCCGGCCGAAGT
>DAIUFO010000185.1:0-7333 GCA_036844545.1 Chloroflexota bacterium | reverse complement strand
CCAACAAGAAAGCCGACGACATCTTGCTGCTGGATATCCGCGACGTTACGTCCATGGCCGACTACTTCGTGATCTGCAGCGCCTCGACGGACCGCCAGATCAAAGCTGTGGTCGAAGGCATCGAAGAGGAGCTCAAGCAGGATGGCGTGCGTCCCGTCCAGGTCGAAGGCGAGCAGAGCTCGGGCTGGGTGCTGGTCGACTTCGGCGACGTGGTGTGCCACGTATTCAAGCCCACGGAGCGCGAATATTACCGGCTCGAAGACCTGTGGCAGGGCGCCAAGACGCTCGTGCGCATGCAGTAGGAGGATGGTTGCCTGTCTGCTATTCTCGCCAGCGGAAGCGCTGACATGAACCACGGCCACTGGCACGACCGGCACTTCGTCGCGGGCATCATTTCCAGCAGCCTGGCCGGCATCGCCCTGGGCCTGGTGCTGGGGCTGATCGCCCCGCACGACGCGGTGCCGCGCTTCGTCCGCACCTTGCGCCTCGTGATGGGCCATCGCGATCACCCCCGTTGGGAGATGCTGATCCAATAGCGCCGGGCGCGCAACTTGCGAACAGCGGCCCAGTGATCCTCCATCGCAGCAGCGGCGTGTTGCTCCACGTGGTGTCGCTGCCGGGCGGTCAGGGCAGCGGCGACATGGGCCCGGAGGCGTATCGCTTCGTCGATTGGCTGGCGAGCGCCGGGCAGCAGATCTGGCAGATCCTACCGCTGGGGCCGACCGGCTACGGCAACTCGCCGTACGCCTCCAGCTCCGCGTTCGCCGGCAATCCCGCGCTGATCTCACTGGAGCGCCTGGTCGAAGACGGGCTGCTCACCACCGACGAGCTCGCCAACGACTTGCCGAGGGATAACGTCGATTACAACAACGTTCACAAGCTCAAGCACTGGGCCCTGGGCGAGGCTTTCAGCCGCTTCCAGCGCGGTCCGGAGTTCGAGGACTTCTGCCAGCGCGCCGCCTACTGGCTCGACGATTACGTCACCATCGCTGCAGGGGACGATGCCTCCAAGGCCGGCTTCCTGCGCTTCGAGCAGTTTGAATTCGACCGCCAGTGGTCGGCCCTCAAGCACTACGCGAACGAGCGGCAGGTACGGATCGTGGGCGACGTGCCCATATTCGTGGCCGAAGGCAGCGTGGATGTTCGGGCCCATCCCCACCTGTTCCAGCTCGATCGGCAAGGCCAGCCTACCCACGTGGCCGGCGTCCCGCCCGACCTCTTCAGCGAGACCGGCCAGCGCTGGGGCAACCCGTTGTACGACTGGGAGGCCATGGCTCGCGACGGCTACGGCTGGTGGCGCGACCGCCTACGCCGCACGCTCGAGCTGGTGGATGTGGTGCGCATCGACCACTTCCGGGCTTTCGCCGCCTATTGGGCTGTGCCCGCCACCGAGAAAACGGCCGAGAGAGGGGAATGGCGCCAAGGCCCCGCTGCCGAGCTGTTCCACCAGGTGGGCCGTGAGCTGGGCCCCCTGCCGATCGTCGTCGAGGACCTTGGCCTGATTACCACCGACGTCATTGACGTCCGCGACCAGCTGGGGTATCCGGGCATGAAAGTCCTCCAGTTCGCATTCGATGGCAAGCCCAACAACCCCTACCTGCCCCACAACTACACCACCAACTGCATGGTCTACACCGGCACGCACGACAACGACACCACGCTGAGCTGGTACGAGCAGCTGCCCGAGCCCGACAAGCACGCCGTCCGCCAGTACCTGGGCACCGATGCCAGCGACGCCGCCTGGGACATGATCCGCCTCGCTTCGGGGTCAGTGGCCCGCATGGCCGTGTTCCCCGCGCAGGACCTGCTGTCACTCGGCGCCAGCGCGCGCTTCAACTTTCCAGGCAAACCCGAGGGCAACTGGAGCTGGCGCTTGCAGCCCGGCGCGCTCGACGATGCTGTTGCTGCCCGGCTGCACGAGCTGACCGCCTACTACAATCGCCTGCCACGACCCGAGGCCGGCGAGCCTGAGTCCGTGAAGGACTATCCCTTCGGCGTCGCCGCCATCAACAGCGGCCTTTAGGCCTAATTGACCACCACAGTGGCATTGAAGGCCACGACAAAGTGCGGGCAAACTTGGCCGGGGGCGCAAGCCGCTCGATCGCTCGCCCTGATGGACGCCGTGCCCGCGGCTGCCGCGCGGTACGCCTGGGTGGTCGTACTCGAGGCCGGCGCCGGAGTCGCGGCAGGCGCGAGCACCGCGGGATCCGGCGCCTGGATCGTCCAATTCCGCATGCCGCTGTCGAACTTGAGTGCCACGATCACATTGGCGCCGATGGCGGCGTGGAGCGTCTTGCCGTTGTCGGCGTTGGTGATGGTCACGGTTGCTTGACTGGCAGGAGACGCCGGGACCGCCGGGGCCGGGCTGGCCGGCTTGGGCGCGACGCTTGGGCTGGCCGGCAAAGGCGGCGACGACACACTCGGGGAGATCGCCGGGCTCGGACTTGGGCTGGCGTCGGGCACGCTGGGGGCCAGCGAAGGTGACGCCTGGACGCTGATGGGTGGCGAGGCGGCCGTAGACGGCACGGACAGGCTCGGAGAAGCGCTGGCGCTTGACGATGCGGCCGGCGCAGGCGCCGATGCGGAAGCGCTGCCACTGGGGACGGACACGCTGGCCGACCCGCCGCAGGCCACCAGCAGCACCAACAGTCCAGCCAAGGCCGGGCCGATTCGCACGCTAGCTTCCAACCACCACCGTCGCGGTAAAGGCGCGTATCAGGTGCGAGCAGGCCTGCCCCGGATTGCACACCGGCCGGTCGGTGGCTTCGATCTTCGCGGTCCCCGGAGCCACGGCCTTGAAGGCTCGCAGGGTCATGCCCTTCGCCGCGGCCGCCGCGGGGTTGACGGTTGGCGCCAGGACGGCTGGGTCCGGGTTGGTGACCTGCCAGGGATCCATGCCGTCGTCGGCCTTGAGAGCCAGGTCCAGCACCTGACCCACGTGGACCTGCACCGACTTGCCTTCGTCGGCATTGGTGATGGTTGCCGCCGGCGAGAGCGCCGTCCCGCCTGACGGCTGGGCGACCGCCGATACACTTGGCGGCTGACTCGGCGCGGCGCCGCCACCTCCGCAGCCCATCAAGAGGAACCCGGCCAGTGCCGCGAGTGTCAACGCTTTCGTGCCCATCTCACTTATAGGACGTACCACGGGCCACGCCGGTTCCCAAACAGTGGTTTAGGTTTGCGGCATATCCGGAAGGTCAAGCGCCAGCGCGATGCGCTGCCGGATGAGGTGCAGCTGGTCATTGGTGACACGCGATTGCGTGGGATTAACCCGCCTCAACGAGACGCTGTTCACATGATGAGCGAGCGCCCACGACGTAGCGCCCGCGCCGTTTTCGGGTGTTGGATCGATCCGGACGGCCAGTCGCGAACGAGCCAGGCGTTCGTCGCGTGAAAGAGGCACCACGAGCGTCACGGAATACTCATCGGGAAAGACTCTGGCGTTCTCTACAACCACTGCCGGCCGGATCCTCGTAGGCTCGCCGGGCATGGCCCCGCCCCAGTCGACCAGCACGATGTGGCCGGCTGCTGGCCTGTTCACGACGGCCAATCTTCAATCGCGGCATCGCTGTACATCTCGAGCTCCTCGCGCGCCTCAGGATGCGAGGCAACATATTTCGCGACCTCTTCGAGTTCACGTTTGATCTCTTCATAACGCAGGCGTTTCGCCTCGGCCTCGGCTAATTGACGCACGAAGCCACTGAGCCCTGTGCCCCTTATCTTGGCAGCTGTTTTCAGGATCTCTCGGTCTTGCTCGCGCAGGCGGATGGTTAACGTCTCGGCCACAGGCACACTGTACCACGGTACCGTGGTACGTGCTGAGGTCCTACCTAGGCAGCGTTCCTCCGGCGGTCGTTCTCGTCCAGGACGATCTTACGCAGGCGCAGGCTCTTCGGTGTGACCTCCACGCATTCGTCGTCGTTCACGAACTCCAGGCACTCCTCCAGCGAGAGGTTTCGGGCCGGCGTGAGCATGATGGCGTCGTCCGCGGAGTGGGTGCGCATGTTGGTGAGCTGCTTGCCCTTGATGACGTTGATCACCAGGTCGAGGTCTTTCGAGTGTTCGCCCACAATCATGCCCGGATACACGTCGACGCCCGGGCCGATGAACATCGAGCCGCGGTCCTGCAGCTTCCACAACGCGTAACCCACGGACTGGCCGCGCTCCTTGGAGATGAGCACGCCCGTCGGCCGCTGCGGGACCGAAGCCCGCATGCGCTCGTAGCCCTTGAACAGCTGCTGGAACACCGCGTAGCCCTTGCTCAGTGTGAGCAGCCGGGTCCGCAGGCCGATCAACCCTCGCGCCGGAATATCGTACTTGAGCCGGACATTCCCGCCGTCGAAATGCATGTCCTGCATCTCGCCCTTGCGCTTGTTGATCTCCTCAATGATCACGCCCGAGGAGACCTCCGGCACGTCCACCGTGATGGTCTCGATGGGCTCCATCAGCACGCCGTCCACATGCTTGGTGATGACCTTCGGCCGGCCGACGACGAACTCGTAGCCCTCGCGCCGCATCTTCTCGATGAGCACGGAGAGATGCAGCACGCCGCGACCCGACACCTGAAAGGCGCTCGTGTCATCGGTGCGCTCAACCTTGAGCGCCACGTCGGCCAGGGCCTCGCGCTCCAGCCGCTCGAACACGTGGTTCGAGCTCAGGAACTTGCCGCCCTCGAGACCGCACAGCGGAGAGTCGCTCACCATGAAGCGCATGCTGATGGTGGCCGGATCGACGTGGATACGCGGCAGCGCCACCGGCGTTTCCTCACCCGTCAGCGTGTCGCCGATGGTGAAGTCGGACACGCCCGCCAGCGACACGATCTGGCCGGCGATGGCCTCGGGGATCTCCTTGGGCTTGATGCCTTCGGGATAGACGATGCGCTGGATGCGCACCTTGTGGTGCTCGCCGTTCTCGTCGATGTGCGTCACGGTCTGGTTGACGCGCAGCGTACCCTGCCGCAGCCGGCCCACGGCCAGGCGGCCAACATACTCCGAGTAATCCAGGCTGGTGATCTGCATCACCGGCTCTGGCCGGTCGCCGACCGTCGGTGCTGGGATCTCGTCCACGATGAGGTGGAAGATCGGCTCCAGGTGCGTGTCCGGTTGGTCCATCTCGCGCCGGCTGGTGCCGTTGCGGGCGGAGGCGAAGACGTGCGGGAAGTCGAGCTGCCTGTCGCTGGCTTCCAAGTCGACGAACAGGTCGAACACCTGGTCCAACGCCTTGTAGGGCTCGCAGCCGGGCCGGTCGATCTTGTTGATGACCACGATGATGCGCAGGCCCAGCTCCAGCGCCTTCTTGAGCACGAAGCGCGTCTGGGCCATGGGGCCTTCGAAGGCGTCCACGATGAGCAGCGCGCCATCCACCGAGCCGAGCACGCGCTCCACCTGGCCGCCGAAGTCGGCGTGGCCGGGCGTATCCACGATGTTGATCAGGTAGTCGCCGTAGGTCACTGAGGCGTTCTTGGAGAAGATGGTGATGCCGCGCTCGCGCTCCTGATCGTTGGAGTCGAGCACGCGCTCGGCCACGACCTGGTTCTCCCGGAAGGCTCCGCTCTGCCTCAGCAGCCCGTCCACCAGCGTGGTTTTGCCGTGGTCGACATGGGCGATGATGGCCACGTTGCGAATGCGGTCGCTGGTCAGACGCCGCTGCCCCTTCGGCAGGCTCTCGACGGCAACGCTCACGCAGCCGCTCCAGCTCGCCGGTGGCGTGGACGCCGCCCGCGGCCCTGTCCCTCTCCCGTCGCGGCGGGAGAGGTTAGGTGAGGGCGCTCGGCGTTGGGGGTGGCTACACGCTGCTCCTCGATGTCATGCAGCCGGTCGCGGTCCTGCGCCCACGTGCGGCCTGTCTTGCGCTCGCTCTCAGGGATAGTCTGCCGCCGAGGCGGCTGGCTCATGCCAGGCTGAGACTCCCTCACCCAAGCCCTCTCCCGGTCCTGCGCGGACGGCGAGAGCGGCCGGCGAGGTGACATCTGCGCCTCCCGCCGCGGCCGGCGAGGTGACATCTGCGCCTCCCGCCGCGGCGGGAGAGGGGACGCCAGCCGAGGAGCCGGCGCAGCCGAGCGCGCAACGGCACGCGGCGGCCTCGGCTCATACAACGGGATCGCATTCACCGCCGTGGGCGTGGGAGGCGTCTCGCCCGTCCAGCGTTTGCGCGGGATGCGCACCATCAGCTCGCGCGACAGCTTCCGCCACTTGTCGGCGTCCGAGGGCGCCAGCAACGTGACGGCGTCGCCCTCGCGGCCCATGCGGCCTGTGCGGCCGACGCGGTGCGTGAGGAGATCAGTCGTTTCCGGCAGCTCGTAGTTGATGACCAGCCCGATGTGCTCCACGTCCAGCCCGCGGGCGGCCACGTTGGTGGCCAGCAAGATGGGCACGCGCCGGGATCGAAAGTCCGCCATGACCGCGTCACGCGCGTTCTGGGACAGGTTGCCCTGCAGCGCCGCCGCGGGATACCTCAGCGCCACCAGCTGCTTGGCCAGCTTCTTGACGCCGTGCTTGGTGCGGCCGAAGACCAGCACGCTCTCGTCCTCGCGGCCGTCGAGCAGCACACGCAGGACGCCCAGCTTCTGGCCCTCGTCCACGTCGTAGATGACGTGGTCGATCTTGGGCGCGTCCTCGGGACGCATGTCGATGCGCACCAGCTGGGGATCGTGCAGGTGCTTGTGGGCGGTCTGGCTCACCCAATCGGGCACGGTGGCTGAGAACAGCGCCGTCTGGCGCTTGGCAGGCATGAAGCCGAGGATGCGCTCGACGTCGGGGGCGAAGCCCTGGTCGAGCATCTCGTCGGCCTCGTCGAGCACTACGTACGCGATGCGTTCCGGATGAAAGGCGCCCTGCTTCAGCAGGTCCAGGACGCGGCCCGGCGTGCCGACCACGATCTGGGCGCCGGTCCTGAGAGCGCTGATTTGCGGCCCCATGGCCTTGCCGCCGAAGATGAGCGCGGTGCGGATGCCGCGGCCGCGGCTCAGCGCCTCGACCACCTGGCCGACCTGCTGAGCCAGCTCACGCGTGGGCACCAGCACCAGCGCCTGGACAGCCTTCAATTGAGGATCGGCCTTCTCCACCATTGGGATGGCGAACGCCAGGGTCTTGCCCGAGCCCGTCTTGGCCTGGCCAATGAGGTCGTTGCCGGCAAGCAGCAGCGGCAGCGCCTTAGCCTGGATGGGCGTTGGCTCGGAGATGTGCATGGAAGCGAGCGCCGCGCGCGTGGCAGCGCTCAGCGGCAGCGTGGGAAATGACAAACGATGTTCCTTTCGCGGCTTCTTTCAAAAACCGCTTGGTTGGATACTTGCAGCGCCAGGAGGAGCTGAAGCTCGGCCCGCAACTACGCGGGC
>DAIUFO010000184.1:3058-7343 GCA_036844545.1 Chloroflexota bacterium | reverse complement strand
CCTTTGCCTTCGTCGCCCCAGTGGCCGCCGACAACCGCGATTACGGGCATGCTGGATGCGCTCCTGCTGGTTGGGGTATAACGCGGCCTAGGGGCGGGCCGCCGAGGCCCGGGAAAGGTCCGGCGAGACGTGATGTTTGCAAACCGGAGATAGGCCGCGGGGATTATAGAAGAACGAACGGGGTAGGGGGCGGACCTACTTGTCTTGGAGGGCCGCGACGCCGGGGAGGACTTTGCCTTCGAGCAGCTCCAGAGTCGCGCCGCCACCGGTGGAGACGTGGGATATCTTGGAGGTCAGTCCGGCCTGCTCCAGCGCCGCCACCGAGTCACCACCGCCGACGATGGTTAGGCCGCGACAGTTGGCCACGGCTTCGGCGACACCACGCGTGCCCTCCCCGAACTTAGCCATCTCGAACACGCCCATCGGGCCATTCCACACCACGGTTTTGGCCTGGATGATGGTCTCGCAGTATTGCTGCACCGTGCCGGGGCCAATGTCCAGGATGCGCCAGCCAGGCGGGGTTTCCTGGCAGGAAACGGTCTTGCTCTCGGCCTCGTTGGAAAACTCCGAAGCGACTACCACGTCCTTGGGCAGCATGAGCTGGACCTTGCGAGCGTCGGCTTCGCGAATGAGCTCACGCGCTTCGCTCACTTTGTCCTTCTCGAACAGCGACTCGCCCACCTGGCAGCCGATCGCCACCAGGAAGGT
This sequence comes from Chloroflexota bacterium, assembly GCA_036844545.1. GTDB lineage: Bacteria > Chloroflexota > JAJPGV01 > JAJPGV01 > JAJPGV01 > DATGVV01. The sequence continues at coordinate 6,635 of DAIUFO010000184.1, read as the reverse complement.
GTTGGCCATGCCACCGCCGATCAGCAGCGCGTCGACCTTGGTCAGAAGGTGGCTGTGAACGGCCATCTTGTCGGACACCTTGGCGCCCCCGATGATCGCCACGAACGGCCGCTTGGGGTCGCCCAGCGCCTGCTCCATGACGTCGATCTCGCGCTGCAGCAGCAAGCCGGCAAATGCCGGCAGGTGATGGGCGATGCCCTCGGTTGAGGCGTGCGCCCGATGGGCCGTGCCGAAGGCGTCGTTCACGTACAGATCGGCCAGGTGGGCCAGCTGCGCGGCGAACTTGGGGTCGTTCTTCTCCTCCTGAGGGTGGAAACGGACGTTCTCGAGCATGGCTACCTGGCCGGGTTGGAGGGCTCCCACGGCATTCTCGGCCTCGGCGCCAACGGATTCCTGGACGTATTGCACGGGCGCGCCAAGCAGCTCACCCAGGCGCGCGGCGACAGGCGCCATGCGCAGCTCGTCGACCACCTTGCCGTTAGGCCGGCCGAGGTGGGAAACGAGCGCAATCTTGGCGCCCTGCTCAGTCAGGTATTGGATCGTGGGCAGCGCGGCGCGGATACGGGTGTCGTCGGTGATCCGATCGCCATCGAGCGGGACGTTGAAATCGACGCGTACGAGGACGCGCTTGCCCTTCACGTCCACATCCTTGACAGATTGCTTGGGGATGGGCTACCTCGCCGCGGCCGCGGCCAGCTCTTTGGTGATGCCGGTCTCACCCTTGGCGACCATGGCGGTCACGTCTGAGATGCGACAGGCGTAGCCCCACTCGTTGTCGTACCAGGCGGCCACGCGGGCCAAGTTGCCATCGACGACCTGCGTCGAGAGCGCGTCTACCACCGACGAGAAGGTCGTGCCTTTGAGGTCCATCGAGACCACCGGCTCCTCCACCACGTCCAGGATGCCCTTCATGCGGCTGCCGGAGGCGCGCTTCATGGCTTCGTGGATCTCGTCCCTGGTGACGTCCTTCTCGAGATCGACCACGAAATCGACGATCGACACGGTAGGAGTCGGCACGCGATAGGAGATGCCGTCGAACTTGCCGCGCATCTCGGGGATGACCAGCGCCACAGCCTTGGCGGCGCCGGTAGCCGCCGGCACGATGTTCAGGCCCGCGGCGCGGGCGTCGCGCAGGTCCTTGCTGGCCACGTCCAGCAGCTTCTGCGAATTGGTGTAGGAGTGGACCGTGCTCATCAAGCCGTGCTTGATGCCGAAGTTATCCAGCAGCACCTTGACCACGGGCGCCAGGCCATTGGTCGTGCACGAGGCGTTGGAGATGATGTTGTGCTGGGCCGGATCGTATTTGTCGTCGTTGACGCCCAGCACGATGGTGATGTCCTCGTCCTTGGCGGGCGCGGAGATGATGACCTTCTTGGCGCCGGCTTCGAGGTGCTTCGCCGCGTCGGCTCGGACGGTGCCGAAGCCGGTGGACTCGATGACCAGCTCCACGCCAACCTTGTCCCAGCCCAGCTGAGCCCAGTCGCGCTGCGACAGCACCTGGACGCGACGGCCGTTGACAATCAGCGCGTCACTTTCGGCTTCGACCGTCCCCGGGAAGCGGCCGTAGTTGGAGTCGTACTTGAGCATGTGGGCGTTCGTCGTCGTGTCCACCAGGTCGTTGATGGCGACGACCTCGACGTCGGGGTGGCGCTCCAGCAGCGCTTTGAACGCCTGGCGCCCAATGCGCCCAAAACCGTTGATGCCGACCTTCATGGTCATGGAAGAACGTCCTCCTGAAATGGATTGGGGCCGCGAATCCATTGTACGACCGCGTGAGGCGGGCCTCAGCAAAGGCGATGCCAAGCGAGGGGTGATTCAGAAGAGCTCGCGATGCCCATTGCGGATGTCGCCAAATTGAAATATCGTAGGGGCGTGGCAATAAGCGAATTTTCTGCCCAGGAGCGCGAGCTCCTGGGGCCGTACTTCACCAACATCGACCGCGACGTCTATGCCCTGCGCAACTTGCCGGAGGTGGTGAAGGGCGCGCTTTTCTCGCGCTATTCGCGCAGCAGCAAGAGCCTGCGGCGCACATTCCTGGACGAGTTCGTCCAGAATCCCGACTTGAATCTGCCCCAGGCGCCAGAGGAACGGGACGATGTCGTGGCCGCGGACAAGGCGGAGCAGTTTTACGAGCGCGTGCTGGTTGGCTACGGCGACGATTCGGTAGCCGAGCTGGGCGGCGCGCATGTCGCGCTCGAGCGCATCAGCGCGCTGGCAGCCAAAGAGATCGAGGACAGCCGCATCGGCCTGTCGCCGTTGGAGAAATCCACCCGCTACGTGTTCTTCGACCGGCAGGTGGACGGCCGGTACGAGTACGTCCGGCCGCACAGCATCATGCACTCGCCCCTGGCCGAGACCTACATCCGGGCCATGGACGCCTGCTTCCACGCCTACAGCGAGGCCATCGCGCCGCTGACCGCGTCGCTGGCCGAGCAGTTCCCAGTCGAGGATGGCACCTCGGAGCGGGCCCACCGGGCGGCCATCCGGGCCAAAGCTGCCGACGCTCTACGCGCGCTGCTGCCGGTAGGCCACCTGACCAACATGGGCGTATACGGCAATGGCCGGGCGTTCGAGTACTTGCTGATCAAGATGGCGGCCAGCCCACTGCCCGAAGTACGCGAGCTGGGCTTCGACTTGGGCCACGAGCTGGGCTTGGTCATTCCCGCTTTTACCAAGCGGGCCGGCACGGAGCGAGGTCGCGATCACTCGTCTTACCTGCGCGAACGGGAGACGGCGGTGAGCGGCTGGGCGGCCGGGCTGCGCGGCTCCGAAACCGACATGCACCCGGCCGTGAGCATCGTGGACTACGACCCGGAGGCAGAAAACAAGGTCATCGCCGGGCTGCTGCACCCGCACACGCAACTATCCCTCCACGACGTGCGGCGGGCCGTCGGCAACATGTCGGCTGCCGAGAAGACTGCCATCCTCAAGGCGCATCTCGACGGCCGAGGCAGCCGGCATCGGCGGCCTGGCCGAGCCTTCGAGATGGCCGAGTACACGGTTGAGCTCTGCGCCAACTTTGGCGTCTACAAGGACCTCCAACGGCACCGCATGTGTACGCAGCAGCGACAGTGCCTGAGCACCAACCTCGGCTACACCATGCCGCCGGAGCTCAGCGGCACCGAGCACGAAGGAACGTTCCACGAGTGCATGGCCATCGCCGGCGCCGCCTATCAATCGCTGGCCGAACGCTTCCCGGCGGAGGCGCAGTATGTGGTGCCCACGGCCTACCGCATGCGCTGGATGATGAAGCTGAACCTCCGCGAGCTGGCGCACCTAGTCGAACTGCGCTCGACGGTGCAGGGCCATCCGGACTACCGGGCCATCGTCCACGACTTGACTATGAAGGTCCGCCACATCCACCCCGTGCTGGCCGACCTCGCCACGTATTTCGTCGATTGGACGCAGGTCGATCTGGCCCGGCTCGAGTCCGAGCAGCGCACGGAGGAGAAGGCCCGGGCCCTAGGGCTGGCTTAAGGGAAGAGTGCTGTATATGGCGGCTACCCGCACGCAGGTCTATCTGACAGTTGAGCAGCTCTGGAACATTCCCTGGAGCTGATGACCCGCAATGTTCGAG
>DAIUFO010000184.1:0-3048 GCA_036844545.1 Chloroflexota bacterium | reverse complement strand
GGTCGATCTGGCCCGGCTCGAGTCCGAGCAGCGCACGGAGGAGAAGGCCCAGGCGTTGGGGCGGGCTCGATGAAGCTCTGAAGGAGACGTTCGGCGTTGCGCCGGATATCGAGGTGCCGTCAAGGTCCGAATGGGATCGACGCCCGATGCGCTCATCGCGTCAACAGCTCTGGAACATTCCCTGGAGCTGATGACCCGCAATGTTCGAGACTTTCAAAACGTCGCTGGTTTGACCCTGCGACCGCCGCCTTAGCCAATCGAGGTACACGTCGCCACGGCGCTGAGGCCAGGGGCGCTGCCCCCGCCGCAGGCATAGGCTCGGCCGTTGAGGACAGCGAGCTGAATGCCGTGGCGCGGTTGGCGCATCTTTTCGACCTGCCAGGCGCCGTCGCGGAAGCGGGCCAGCTGGTCGATGACGCGGTCGCCCTCGCCGCCGGCGACGATAGGCTCGCCGTTCAGCGCCTCACCGCCCGCGCCGCTGGTGGGCCGCGGCAGGTCGGGCAGCCGCTGCCAGGAGTTGGCCGCGGGATCGAAGCAATCGACGCGGGGCGTGTTGGGCGTGCGGCCCCCGCCGACGCAAGCTTTGCCCTGAAAGACGAAGCCGGCCACGTGGTCGCGCGCGGCCGCCAGTGGCGGCAGGTCTGTCCAGCGATTGGCCGGCGGGTCGTAGACCTCGGCCAGGCCGATCTCGGCCTGGTCGGGGGCGGTCTCGGTTTGGCCGATGCCGCCCAGGGCGTACAGCTTGCCGTTCAGGGCCAGCAGGGCCAAGCCCCCGCGAGCATGCCGCAGCGGTGCGATTGCCTGCCATTTGCCGGCGCTGAGCTTGTAGGCGCTGGTCACCGCCGGACCACCGGCGAAACCGCCGGCCAAATAGACGTCGCTGCCGATAGCCGCCGCGGAGGGGTGGTCCAGCGCGGCGGGCAGCGCCGGGCCAGCCTGCCAGCCGCGGCCGTTGTAGACGAACACGCCGGCGGCGTCCCGCCCAGGCGCGTCGAAGCCGGCGATGACGTACAGCTTGCCGTCCGCCACAGCCGCGGCGCCTTCCTCGCGGGGCCGCGGCAGCGGCGGTTCGTCCCGCTGCTCCAGCGGGCCCGGCGCAGCCGTGGGGCTTGCAGCTGGCTTAGGCGCCGGCGTGTCGGCGGCAGTTGGAGAGGGGGCAGGTTTTTCCGCGACAGGGGTTTTTACGGCGGGCGCTTTCTCACCAGCTTCGGTGTTCCCGCCCTCCGGCGTCTGCAGCTGGAAGGACGGCGCGGGCCGGCCGATCACGGGCGTCGAAGCCGGCCGTTGGAAGACCCAATAGTAGGCTCCGGCGGCCAGTGCGAGCAGCGGCAGGACCACGAAACTCAGCCGTCGGGGCATCAACATGAGTGTACGAAGCAGGCCGGCCGAGACCTATACTTCGGGCAGTGAATCGATCACTGCTCGATGATCTAAATCCGCGGCAGCGCGAGGCCGTCGAAACAGTAGACGGCCCCCTCCTGATCCTGGCCGGCGCCGGCTCGGGCAAAACGCGCGTCCTGACCTATCGCATCGCCAACCTCGTGCTGAACCACGGCGTGGCGCCCCAGAACATCCTGGCAGTGACGTTCACCAACAAAGCCGCCAAAGAGATGAAGGCGCGCGTCGAGCAGCTCATTGGCGGCCTGCCGTTCAGCATGGGCCTGGGCACCTTCCACTCCATCTGCACACGGCTGCTGCGGCGCGAGATCGCCGCCCTCGGCTGGGACAACCGCTTCACCATCGCCGACGACAGCCAGCAGGAGACGGCCCTCAAGGGCATCCTGCGCGAGAAGGGCATCGACGAGAAGCGCTTCACGCCGTCCAGCATCCTGGCCCGCATCTCCGCGGCCAAGAACGAGCTCCTGGAACCGGACGACTACACCAGCCGCGCCGACGGCTTCTTCGAGCAGCTCGTGGCCGAGGTGTACCCCGCCTACCAGCGCCGCCTCCAGCTCAATAACAGCTTGGACTTCGACGACTTGCTGACGTTCGCCGTCCGCCTGTTCCAAAAAGCTCCGGAGGTCCTGGAGCGCTACCGCGAGCGCTGGCGCTACGTGCTGGTGGACGAATACCAGGACACAAACCACGTGCAGTACGTGTTCACCAAGCTGCTGGCCGCCCAACACCACAACATCTGCGTGGTGGGCGACGACGACCAGAGCATCTACTCCTGGCGCGGCGCCAACATCCGCAACATCCTGGACTTCGAGAAGGACTACCCCGAGACCAAAGTCATCAAGCTCGAGCAGAACTACCGTTCCACGCAGACCATCCTGGATGTGGCGCATTCGGTTATTCGTGAGAACCGCGAGCGCAAGGAAAAGAAGCTGTGGACGGATAACGGCAAGGGCTCTCCGGTGGCCGTGCAGTTCATGCCCAACGACTTCGAGGAGGGCTCCTTCGTGGTCCGGGAGATCCAGCGTTTGATCGCGCGCGGCGAGCACCGCGGCCTGAGCGACTTCGCCATCCTGTACCGGACCAACGCCCAATCCCGGTTGGTCGAGCGTGCGTTTGCCGAGGCCAAGCTGCCCTACCAGGTCATTGGCGGCCCCAAGTTCTACGAACGGCGCGAGATCCGCGACCTACTGGGCTACTTGCGGCTCATCTCAAACCCGGCCGACGACGCCAGCTTGCGGCGGATCGTAAATGTGCCGCCGCGGGCGCTGGGCGACACCTCGATCGACCATCTGCAGAAGTTCGCCAGCGCGCGCAATCTACCGCTGTGGCGGGCCATCCTGGAGATCGAGGACGTGCCCGGCCTGCAGCCGCGCGCCGTAATGGCCTTCAAGGGCTTCCGGCAGCTCCTGCTGGGCTTCATCGAAGCCAGCAAACCGCTGCCGCTGGTGGCGCTGCTGGAGGACATCCTGGAGCGCACCGGCTACCGCGAGCACGTCAATCCTGACGGCACGCTGGAAGGGCTGGACCGGCTGGAGAACATCAGCGAGCTCATGCGCCAGGCTCAGGCGCTGCCGGAGGGCGATCCACGCGAGGGCCTGGCTCAGTTCCTGGACGAAGTGGCGCTGGTATCCGACCAGGACACCATGGAGG
>DAIUFO010000183.1:4745-7429 GCA_036844545.1 Chloroflexota bacterium | reverse complement strand
GGACTGGCAGCTGGCCGTGGCCCGCGCCTACAACGACCACTTTGCCAAGGAGTACAACGCCCGCTCGGAGCGCGTGCACTGCGTGGGCGTGCTGCCCCTCGCCTATCCCCAGGAAGCTGCCAAGGAGCTGCGCCGGGCTGTCACCGAGGAGGGCCTGATCGGCTTCGAGCTGGTGACGGCCGGGGTGAAGACCGGCTTTGGCGACCCATTCTATGACCCCATCTACGCCGCCGCCGAGGAGCTTGGCGCGGCGATCTGCTTCCACGGCACGCGCGGCTTCTCCGAGCAGTACGGCTCGGAGGCGCTGAGCACCTTCAGCGAGGTCCACACCTACGCCTTCACGGCCGGCATGCTGCTGCACTTCACCAGCGTGGTGTCGCAGGGGCTGACGGTGCGCTTCCCCAAGCTGCGCCTGGCCTTCCTTGAGATCGGCGCCACCTGGCTGCCCTACTACCTGGACCGTCTGGACGAGCATTGGGAGAAGCGCGCCGAGCTGGAGACGCCACTGCTCAAGAAGAAGCCCAGCCAGATCGTGCGCGAGTCCAACATCTACTTCAGCATCGAAGCCGGCGAGAGCCTGCTGCCGGAGGCCATCGACTACCTGGGGGACGGCCACTTCATCTACGCCTCGGACATCCCGCACTGGGACAACGAGTTCCCCAAAAGCCTGCACGAGGTCATCGACCACCCGAAGCTCTCGGCCGAGACCAAGGACAAGGTTCTCCACAGCAACGCCGCCAAGCTGTTTGGGCTGAAGACGAGGGTGGCGGCTTAGGAGCTGAAGTGCAGTTGTGTCCAAAGTGAAAAGTTTGACGCTCCAGCTGCCGGAGGAGACGCAAGCGGGCCTTGAGGCTCTGGCCGAGGTCACTGGTCGCGATCCAGGCCAGTTAGTGCTGGAGGCTGTCCAACGCTACCTGGAATATGATGCTTGGTTCGTTGCAGAGATGGAGCAGGCTGTGCGGGAAGCGGATGCTGACGACTTTGCCACCGAGGAAGAAGTCGAGGCCACTTTTAGAAGGCTGCACGCTAAATATCGGGCTCTTTGACGGTTTGCTGGCTTCAACGAGCTCTCGTGGACCTCGAACGCGCAGGCGACTACATCGCGGCAGAGAGCCCCGCCGCGGCTGACGCGACGTTGGACCGGATTCGTCGGGCAGCCGCCAGGCTGGCCATGCACCCGGCCATGGGTCGAACAGGCCGCGCGTCTGGCACGCGCGAGCTGGTGGTTTCAGGCACGCCCTACGTGCTGGGCTACCGGATTCGGGAGGATCGCGTCGATATCTTGCGCGTGGTGCACGCTGCCCGACGGTGGCCAACCAATCTATAGTGGCCGTGTATGGCTGAGTTGGCGGCGGTGATGGCCAGCGTGCATGCGCCGCAGCTGCTGGCGCCGCCGCCGACGGAGGATCCGGAGCAGGTGCGGCTGACGCTGGAGGCGATGGCCAAGCTCGGGCAGCGGCTGGACCAAGTGCAGCCGGATGCGCTGCTGCTGATCGCGGGCGACCACTTGGAAGGCTTCTTCCTGAACTGCGTGGCGCCGTTCACCGTGTTCCTGGCCGAGGAGGCCACTGGCACGTTCGCAGGCCAGCATTGGAGCTACCCGGTGGCCACTGGGCTGGCGCTGTCGCTGGTGGAGGACTGCCTGGAGGCGGGCTTCGACATGGCCTACTCCCAGGAGGCCGAGCTGGACCACGCTTCGCTGGTGCCGCTGCACTACATCCTGGGCAAGCGGCCGATCCCGATCGTGCCGCTGTTCGTGAACGTGTACGTGCCGCCGCAGCCTACGCCGAAGCGCTGCTGTCAGTTGGGCCAGGCGCTGGGCGAGATGCTGCGCCGCCGGCCGGAGCGAGTGGCGGTGCTGGCCAGCGGCGGCATGTCGCACTATCCGGGCACCGAACGCTACAGCAACCCTGACTATGAGTTCGACTACAAGCTGCTGGACGAGCTGAAGGCCGGCCACGGCCAGGCGCTGATCGACTGCCCTCCGGCCAAGCTGGACGACACCGGTAACGTCGAGCTGCGCACCTGGCTGGTGGCGATGGGCATGATCGGCCCCAACCGGCCACTGGAGCTGCTGACCTACCAGCCCACCTGGCACCACGGTTACGCCGTGGGGGAATGGGGTCTTCCCCATATTCCCTCGCCCGCCGCGGCGAGAGAGGGCTAGGGTGAGGGAGCTCATCCGCTGGCCCCAGTGAACGCCCAAGACTTGCTGAGATCCTTTACCCTCCCATTGCGATCGGCGAGGAACATGAAATCCACCGACCCCAGCCTGCACTATCGCCATCCGCCGGCCAGCGCCTTTCGGCTGAACAAGCTGCTGTACCGGGTGCGGATGGACGATGCTGTCCGGCAGCAGTTCCTGGCCCCCCCACAGCGTCGTCGCCGGCTGCGGGCTATCCGACGAAGCGGTGCAGGCGGTGAAGGAGCTGGACGTGAACCGCCTCTCGGCCCTTGGCGCGCACCCGCTGCTGGCCTTCATGGCGCGCTTCAACGTCGAGCACGACCGGCGAGCGGAAGGGGCTCCCCCACCCTAGCCCTCTCCCGCCGCGGCGGGCGAGGGGACTCTTGTCTCTCATCTCCCGCTACTCCCAACTCGAATCCTAGCCCTCTCCCGCCGCGGCGTCCGCGTAGGACCAGGCGAGGAAACTGTCAACCGATCATGGCTACGGCGAGCTCCGGCG
>DAIUFO010000183.1:0-4735 GCA_036844545.1 Chloroflexota bacterium | reverse complement strand
CCCTAGCCCTCTCCCGCCGCGGCGGGAGAGGGGACTCTTGTATCAGCCGATCATGGCTACGGCGAGCTCCGGCGTGTAGGCGGCGCTGGCGTTTACGTTGAGCGCGGCGCCGCTGTTCTGGAATACGTAGACCTGCAACGAGGAGGCCGCCGGGACGTAGAACGGGCCCGAGCTGCAGGTGATGTCGGTGCTGTCGGCACCGACGGGTACGCGCTCCTCGATGGCGAAGAACTGGTTGCTGGCGGTGTCGAAGATGGCCACCGTCCGCTCGCCGGCGCCATTGGCGGCGAACTCCACGCAGGCAGTCGCTATGTAGATGCCCGGCGTGCGGACGATGAGGTGGGTTGGATCGCCAACCGTCCACATGGGGTTGATGGCGCTCATGGTGTCGTGCCGCGCGGTGGTGAAGCTGAGGACCGTCTGGTTGCCGTTGGGGATGCTCTGAGCGGAAGTCCGGTAGACGCGGCAGCTCGGCAGGCGCAGGTTCGGGGTGGTCACGCCCACCACCATGGCATCGGTCGGGTTGTTGTCGTCGAACACCAGCAGCGATACGCGGGCTCCGTTCGGCAGCAGCGACGGCATGATCTGGCGCGACACAGGCACGCCTTTGAGGAACGTGGTCAGGGCGCCATCGGGCTGCACCGAGCAGGTGTAGGACGGCGCGTCGAAGTTGTAGACGGTCCCGGTGGTGACGGCGAAGTCCGGCATCGCTAGGCTCCTGTGAGCTGCAGGGTCATGTCGAACGTGGCGTGCAGGACGTCCATCGCCGCCGCGATGGCCTGGCAGCGGTAGGTCTGGTTGACGTTGATGGCGCTGTCGACCACCGTCACCACGTCCAGCACTTCCAGGCCGGGATTGATGGGCACGTGGATCTCGCCGCCTCGCGCCTTGCGCTGTTCCAGCAGCAGCTCGTTGGCGCCGCGGACGGAAGCCTGGGCGTTGCTGCCGATAGCCCGATCCACGATGTGCCGGTAGCGCTCGACAGACACAGCCTCGGCGGCCGTGTAGTCCCAGACTTCGGCCTGCACGCTCTGCGCAAAAACGCGGATGTGGTTGGCCGCCAGGTCGGCTTGGCCGAGCTGCGCGGACTCGATCTCGTTCTGCCACGTCCAAACTGAAACGAGGCTCTCGCTGGGGTCGTGCAGCGCCAGCGAGCCATCGGCGCGGACGACGTACTCCAGGCCGTAGGCGTCCATCAGCCGGTGCAGGGCCTGGCGCCAGGTCTGGCCCGGCTGAACGGCGAAGCTGGCGATGACCTCGCTCATGGCCGCCGTGCCTGGCCAGAATACTTGGAACAGGCCGGCGCGGGCGGCGATCTCGATGGCCAGCCACAGCAGGGTGCGGTTCTTATAGGGAAGGAGCAGCGGCGCCTCCACGTCCAGCCAACGGCTCTGGTCCTGGGCCACGATCACCAGCTCGTTCTCGCCTGGCGCGCGGTTGAAGTACCAATGTTCCACCAGCGCGGTCGCCACGGTCACGACCTCGGCGCCGGCGCCGGTGACGTAGCCTTCGTTGACGATCAGCGTGCCGTTCTTGACCAACCCGTTCGCCGCGTTGTACTGCCCGGCCTGGTTGGAGACGACGACCTTGTACTCGCCAGGTCGCAGCAGCGACTCCTTGCGCTCGTAGCTGAGGAGCTGGGCCGACATGTCGGTGTTGCGGCTGGCATCGCCGGCGGTGTACACCGGCCAGGCGAAGGTGTAGACGGGTGTGGTGGCGAAGTAGAAGCCGAAGGCCCTGGCGAACGGCGCGCCCGAGGCGCTGGTCAGCGTTTGCGGCGACGCCGGCAGGCCCGAGCTCCAGTGCGTGAAATCCAGCGATTTGGCCACACGGTAGCGGTCGTAGATGCTGCCGTCGATCGAACCGTCGTCGTGCTCGACATAGGTCAACCGGTACAAGCCATCCACAAGCTGGAGGTTGTTGGGCAGGCGGAACTGGAAGCCCAGGTTGCTGCCATCCAGCGGGACCACGAAGTTCAGGTCGGTCCAAGCGGCGGCGCCGTCGAACTGATAGGCCTCGATGGCGATGCCGGCGCTGTACCAGGCCGATAGCGCTACCAGGTAGGCCGAGCCGTTCCAGGCCGCGGCGATGCCGTACATCGAGCTCAGCGTGCCCAGGCTCCAGGTGGCCGGCGCCAGCCAGGCGCCCCCCGGATTTCTTGAAGAACTGCACGTCCCACACGCCCACGGAGGTGTCGCGGCAGGCGAACAGATCGTCGTTGCCGGCGCTGGCCAAGTAGAAGAAGGAGTTGGCACCGGTGAAGACGGCGGTCGGGCCGGTCCAGCTGGCGCCGTTGGTGGTGGACTCGAAGACTTTGATAGTCGCGGCGGCGCTTGGCCCGTCGCCGTAAAACAGCCGGAGCAGGCTGCCCGGGTTCAGTGACAGCGCCAGCGGCTGGCTGGCTTCGCAACCGGCGGCGACCAGGGTGGTCCAGACGGTCCACTGCGTCGCCTGGGTGGGATCGGTGATGCGCTGGACGGCCAAGTCGGCATTGCCCGCGCCGCCGTTGTCGAACAGCGCCGCCCGGATCAACGAGCCGTCAGCTGCCACGACCGCGGCACAGCCATCGACCGCCTTGGCCGGTACATCGTGCCGGTACAGGCTGTAGTGCTCCTTGTCGTCGGCCACTCGCACTTGCGCCGCCGGCTGCCTGCCCATGGCGCTCACCGCGGCGGCGAGCGTGCCGCTCAACGTCCTCATGACGGCCGCTTCTTCAGCGCCACTGGCCGGCGCCGCCCAATTTGGTGGAACCAGGCGCCGTCGATCTCATACGTTTCGGCCACCATTCGCCGTCCGCGTAGGACCGTTTGACGGGCAAGCCTGCGCTGCAACGAGGCCAGCTTGCGCAGCAGCCGCTCGCGCTCGACCAGCAGTTGGCGCCACTGCCGCAGCTCGACATGGTATTGGCGCAGCTCCTGCCGATAATGGACGCGGGCCAGGTGCCGGGCATGGATGGTGGAGCGGAGTGATGCGCCTGCTGGTGCACCCGCTGCGCGCCGTGGCGTGCAGGCCGCTGATGCTCGGCAAGCGACGAGTGCGGCGCCGGCTCGGCCGCGGCCTGATAGGCCGGCAGCCGACCCTGGGTGCTCGTGTGAGCATGCCGCTGCGGCGCCTTGGGCTCACGCTGCACCGGCCAAACCGGCGCGGGCGCCAGGTGGACGCTGGCCGGCGAGGCGCGGTGCAGCCGCTCGTGCGCGGCGGCGTGCGCCTCGTGCGCCGGCCAAGCAGTCCGCCCGCGCAGTTCGTGCGCCTGCGCCCCGAACGGATCCCGCTGGGCTTTCAAAGCTACTCCCCGCTCGCCTTTACTCCCTCGCCCGCCGCGGCGGGAGAGGGCTGGGGTGAGGGAGCTTCCCGCCAGCCGCGCCTGCGCCCTTCGCAACCACGCCCTCAACCGCCGGCAGCTCCAGCGCCTCCCGCAGATACGGCAGCGGGTCCTGCCAGCCACCGAAGCCGTTGCCGGCGCTGCAGCCCAGCGAGCCATCCTCCCGACACAGCCGGAGCCCAAAGTGCAGGTGCGCCGCACTGGCGACGCCGGTGCTGCCCGCCAGGAAGACGCGTTCGCCGCGGCGCACGATGTGCCCCAGGACGAAGTCGATCGGCACGGAGTAGCGCTGGCCGTGCGCGTAGCGGCTCTCGCCCCAGGCGTGCAGCAGCTTGACAGTCACGCCATAGCCAGGGCCATCGAAGCGCACCTCGACCACCTCGCCGTCGTCGACGGCGACCACCAGATCGCCTTCCTCTGCCTCGAAGTCCAGCCCGTTGTGGCCCTGCAGGCCGAACTGGGCGTAGGCCTCCGGGTTGGCGCCGAAGGCCTGAACGACGCGCATCCGCTCCGGCGTCTACTGCAAAGGCAGCGCCAGCCGCGGGCTCACGAGCCCTGCTCCGGCTGCGCGGCCTGCTCCGGCTTCGCCGTCTCCGCCGGCGCGCCGTCGAGGATGCCGGTGACCGTGTCCACCAGCTGTGACTGGTGCGCGGTGAGGTAACCGTAGGCCGCCATGCCGCCGCTGATCAACAGCGACAGCACCGCGAAGCCGGCGGTCCGCGGCGACAGCGCCTCCTGCTGCGCGATGAGGTCCGGCAGCAGCGCGCTGAGCCCCGTCAAGGTCAAACCAATCCCCGCCGCCGCCACGAAATGGCTGAGTGCCTGCCGTCCAGGCGTAGGTTTCATGAGCCCTCCTTAGAAGTGAGATTTCAGCCACAAGGTAGGGGCGGCTCACACCAGACGGGCTACTTCCATATCCATCGAATTAGTGCTATGCTTGTGGCGTGAGCGCGGCTGTTGAGGAGCTGACGGTCTCCGCCGAGGCCTGTTGCGAGCCGGCGGAGCGGCCGGTGTTGGCGGACGTCGAGGCAGCCCGGTTCGCCAACACCTTCAAGGCGTTGGCCGACCCGACGCGGGTGAAGATCGTGCGCCTGCTGGCCGAAGCCGGCGAGCTGTGCGTGTGCGACATCAACACCAACTTCGAGCTGGAGGCTTCGACGATGTCGCACCACCTCAAGGTGCTGCGCGAGGCGAAGCTGTTGTCGGCGGACAAGCGGGGGCTGTGGGTGTTCTACCGGCTGATCCCGGAAACTCTGGCAACGTTGAGGCAGTTCGCCCCATGAGCCCTTTTTTTGGCCCAGTACTTTGATGGCCGTCGAAGCGACATCCGGCGGCGAATAGACGAGCTGGTGGAGGAAAGTGCCCTCACCTAGCCTCTCCGCTCGCCGTCCGCGTAGGACCGGTGGGAGAGGA
>DAIUFO010000182.1:0-7466 GCA_036844545.1 Chloroflexota bacterium | reverse complement strand
ATTTAGTATCGCGACAATGATCCTCGTGCGCGTCGTAGTGGCCCTCGCCGGCGTGCTGCTGGTTGGCAGCACGTTGGTGTCGGCGCTGCGGACCTTTGTGCTGCCGCGCGGCGTGCCTGACAGACTCAGCCGGGCGGTGTTCGCCGGCGTGCGCGTGTTGTTCGACCTGCGCACGTCTCGCGCGAAGTCGTACCTCGAGCGCGACCGGGCCATGGCCTTGTACGCGCCCGTCAGCCTGCTGGTGCTGCCGGTGGCCTGGCTCATTTTTGTCGGCGCCGGCTGCAGCTGCATCTTTTGGGCCGCCGACCAACAGGGCTGGACAGAGGCCGTCGAGCTCAGCGGCTCCTCGCTCCTGACGCTCGGCTTCGCCAACATGGCCGGCCTATCGCGGGCGCTCATTGCCTTTTCCGAGGCCATCATCGGCTTGGGCTTGGTGGCTCTCCTCATCGCTTACCTGCCGACCATGTACGCCGCCTGGTCGCGTCGCGAGGAGGCCGTGGCGCTGCTGGAGGTGCGCGCCGGCTCGCCGCCGAGCGCCGTCGAGCTGCTGCTGCGCTACTTCCGCATCGGCGCCATTGACCGCCTGCCTGAAGTTTGGGAGAACTGGGAGGTGTGGTTCGCCAACATCGACGAATCACATACGTCGCTGGCGGCGCTGTCGTTCTTCCGCTCGCCCACGCCGCAGCGGTCGTGGGTCACGGCCGCGGGCGCCGTGCTGGACGCCGCCGCGCTGTCCAACTCCACTCTGGCCATCCCCCACCACCCTAGCGCCGACCTCTGCCTGCGGGCCGGCTACACTGCCCTGCGGCGCATCGCCACCTTCTTCCGCATCGACTACGATCCGCATCCCCGGCCGTTCGACCCAATCAGCATCGCCCGCGAGGAGTACAACGAGGCCTACGAGCGCCTGGCAGCCGAAGGCTTGCCCATGAAGCCAGACCGTGAGGAGGGCTGGCTGGAGTTCGCCGGCTGGCGAGTCAACTACGACACGGTGCTGCTGGGTTTGACCACACTGACGATGGCCCCGGAGGCGCCCTGGTCGTCCGACCGATCCCTCCGCCGGCCACGGCGCAAGCGCAAGCGCGGTGTATAAAGGCCGTATGCCGAATGACTACCGAGCCGATCACATAGGCAGCTTGCTGCGCCCAGCCGAGGTCATGCAGGCGCGCGAGCAGCACGCAGCGGGAACGCTCGACCTGGCGGGCCTGCGGGCCGTCGAGGACAAGCACATCCTGCAAGCGTTGGAGGTTCAGCGCCAGGCCGGAGTGGACGTGTTCACGGACGGCGAATACCGCCGTGGCTCCTGGCAGTCCGACATGGCCGAAGCGGTCGATGGCTTCGTCCGCGAGCACTTGCCCATCGAATGGCATGGTCCCAACGCCGGCGTGGAGGGCAGCACGGCCCTCGTGGTTGGCGCCCGCCTGCACAAGCGGCAGCGCCTCACCGGCCACGAGTCCGGCTTCCTCAAGGCGCACGCGGGCGGCCCGGTCAAGGTCACCATGCCGCCGCCCTCAGTGTTCCTGATCAAGAGCTGGCGCCCCGGCATCACCGACAAGGTCTACAACCGCGACGAGCTGCTGCGGGACCTGGTGGACATCGCTGGCAGCGAAGTCGACGCGCTCGTCCGGGAAGGCGTGGAGTACATCCAGTTCGACTCGCCTGAGTACGCCCGCCTGCTCGACCCGCGAACGCGAGAGGAGATCGAGCACGCCGGCCTCAGCGCGGACAAAGCGCTCGAGATGTCCATTGAGGGCGACAACGCCTGCCTGCGAAGGCCCGCCTCGGCCAACGTCACCTTGGCCCTGCACGTCTGCCGCGGCAACTCCCGCGGCCGCTGGTTCGGCGAGGGCGGCTACGAGCCGATCGCCGAGCGGCTGTTCAGCAGCATGGACGTCGATCGCTTCCTGCTGGAGTACGACAGCGAACGCGCCGGCGGCTTCGAGCCGCTGCGCTTCGTACCCGAGGACAAGATGGTGGTGCTGGGGCTGATCACCACTAAAGAGGGCGAGCTGGAGTCGAAAGACGCGCTGCTGCGGCGCATCGACGAAGCCGCCAAGTACCACGCGCTCGAGCAGCTGGCCATCAGCCCGCAGTGCGGCTTCGCCTCCACTGCCGCCGGCAACCTGCTCACGCCCGACCAGCAGCAGCGCAAGCTGGAGCTGGTGGCCGAGGTGGCGCGATCTACCTGGGGCTGAACACCCTCGCAGCCTAGGAGTACGCCCGGCCGGTAGAATATGCCGTGCAGTTCGTGCCGCTGGTGGTGGCCATGTTCCTCGCCGGCTGCATCAGCGGCATGACGGGCTTCGGCGTCGGCATCGTTGGCAGCATCAGCCTGGCGGTCGTGGTCGGCCCCAAGCCGGCGGTCATCCTCCTCTCGATCCTGTCCAGTTTCACCGCCAGCACGCAGGTGGTGAAGTTCCGTCGTGAGCTGCCGGTTGTGCGCCGCCTGACCTGGCTGCTGGCCGCGGCCTTGGTCGGCGCCGTCATTGGCTCCTACCTGCTGATCTGGCTGCCGTACACCGTCCTGGCCACGCTGCTGGGCACGTTCGCGCTGACCTATGTGGTGGTCTCGGTCGTCGGCTTTCGGCCGAGCGTCAGCGATCGCGCCGAACGGGTGCTCTCGCCCACGGTTGGCTTGGTGGCCGGCATTGTCAACAGCACCGTCGGCTCGTCAGGGCCGGTGCTGGGACCATACCTGCTGGCGCTTGGTCTCACGCCCGCCGGCTTCATCATTTCCCTGTCCGTGGCCTTCCTGGTGACGGGCGTGGTGCGCGTTGTCACGCTCGCCGCTCTGGGCCAGTACACCCTGCCCGTGGTCGCCGCCGGCCTGGGCCTTTTGGTGCCCACCTTCCTCGGCCAGCTAACCGGCTTCTGGCTCCAGAGCCGGGTGCCCAAGCACGTCTTCGAGCGGCTCGTGCTGGCCCTGCTCGCGGTCGCCGCCGGCTACCTGGTGTACCGGGGAGTCTCGGCTGCGTTCTAGCCCACTCAGGCCCCCGGCTTCAAGTCCAACGACACCGAGTTGATGCAGTAGCGTAGGCCGGTGGGCGCGGGGCCGTCCTCGAACACGTGGCCCAGATGCCCGCCGCAGGCCGCGCAGTCGGCCTCCGTCCGAACCATGCCGTAGCTGCCATCCGTCTCGGTGGCTACCGCGTCGGCGGAAATCGGCTGGTAGAAGCTCGGCCAGCCGGTGCCCGACTCGAACTTTGTCTTGGAATCGAACAGCGGCGCACCGCAGGCGGCGCACACGTATGTGCCCTGGTCCTTGCTGTGGGCGTACTTGCCGGTAAAGGCGGGCTCGGTGCCCTTCTGCCGCAGCACCTCATATTGTGCAGGTGTAAGGCTCTGCCGCCACTCTTGCTCGGTCTTTTGAACTTTGGCGCTCATACCTCCAGTCTACGGATTGGCCCGCATAATGGACGCGTGGAAGTCTGGCTGGGCACCTTCCCCGCCCCCGGGCGGAGCGCGGCGGTGGCCAAGATGGCGGAGGACGACGGCTGGGACGGCGTCGCCTTCACCGATTCGCAGAGCCTCTCCGGCGACGTCTTCGTCGGCTTGGCCATGGCCGTGCAGGCCACGAAGAACCTCAAGCTGGCCACCGGCGCCACCAACCCGGCCACGCGGCATCCGGCCATC
Organism: Chloroflexota bacterium; assembly: GCA_036844545.1. Taxonomy (GTDB): domain Bacteria; phylum Chloroflexota; class JAJPGV01; order JAJPGV01; family JAJPGV01; genus DATGVV01. The sequence continues at coordinate 3,833 of DAIUFO010000182.1, read as the reverse complement.
GTCGCCTCGGCTATCAGCACCCTGCAGGTGGAGTCTGCCGGCCGCATGGTGCTGGGCATCGCCCGCGGCGATTCGGCCCTGGCCTACATCGGCCGCAAGCCGCTGAGCCTGGCCGAGTTCCGCACTGGCGTCCAGCAGGTCCAGGCATACCTGCGCGGCGAGGCTGTGGACCTGGACGGCTACGCCAGCCGCCTGGAGTGGCTGCGGCAGTCGAACGCGCCCAAAGTGCCGGTCTCCATCGCCGCCACCGGCCCCAAGGTGATCGAGCTTGCCGCCCAGCTCAGCGAGCGCGTCACCTTCTCGCTGGGCGCCCGCCCCGAGCGGCTGCGCTGGGCCGTCGAACACGCCCGCCAGGCACGAGCCGCCGCCGGCTTGGATCCGGCCAGCCTGTCGTGCGGCGCCTACGTCAACGCCGTGGCGCATCCGGATGTAGAGCGCGCCCGCGAGCTGGTACGCGGCCGCCTGGGCGTCTACGCGCGCTTTTCGACCATGCACGAGAACTCGATGGGCACGCTGGCCGGCGAGGATCGCGCAGTAGCCGAGAAGCTGGCCGCCAATTACGACATGTCGGCCCACGCCACCAGCGGCGCGCGCCATGCCGCCGTCCTAGACGACGACTTCGTCGATCGCTTCGGCATCGTGGGCCCTTCCGAGCACGTCGCCGCGCGGCTGCGCGAGCTGGCCGATCTCGGGCTGGACCACTTCATCATCGTCGGCCATGGCCGCGACGTTTCGCCCGAAGTCCTGGCCGAGTCCAGCCGCCGTTTCGGCGGCGAGGTCATCCCGATGCTGAGGAGTATGCTGGCGCCATGATGGATGGACAAGCGTTCCCTCGCCCGCCGCGGCGGGCGAGGGCTAGGGTGAGGGAGCCTAGAGCCCTGCCTAAGCCGCGCGCGGCGGCCATGATGAAGGCACTTCCATGATGGATCACGGCCGTTTCGCCTACAGCGCCATCGTTGACAGGCCGCCCCTCAAATGGCCGAACGGCGCCCATGTCGCCCTGTGGGTCATTCCCAACATCGAGCACTTCCACTTCGACCAGGTCTACGGCGGCACCGCCTCCACGCCGCCCGACGTTATCGCCTATGCCCCGCGTGACTACGGCAACCGCGTCGGCGTATGGCGCCTCATGGACGTGCTGGACAAGCACCACATCCGAGCCACCGTGGCCCTCAACGCCGAGATCTGCGAGTACGAGCCGCGCATCGTCGAGGAAGGCAACAAGCGCGGTTGGGAATGGATGGGCCACAATCTCAGCAACTCGCGCCGCCTGTCCGGCCTGGACGAGCCCGAGGAGCGCCACATCATCTCCGAGACCGTGCGCATCATCAGCTCCGGCGCCGGCAAGGCGCCGCGCGGCTGGCTGGGCTCGGGCCTGGCCGAAACCATCCGCACTCCCGACATCCTGAAGGAGCACGGCATCGACTACGTGGCCGACTGGGTCAACGACGACCAGCCCTATGTGATGAAGACCGCCCACGGCGAGCTGCACACCATCCCCTACAGCAGCGAGATCAACGACAAGCCGGCCTATGAGGACAAGCGGGTGACGCCCCAGGAGTTTGGCCGCATGATTCGTGACCAGTTTGACACCCTGTACCGCGAGGGCCAGCACAGCGGCCGCGTCATGGCCATCTGCCTGCACCCGTACCTGTCGGGTGTGCCGCACCGCATCCGCTGCCTGGACGAGGCGCTGAGCTACATCACCAGCCACGAGCACGTCTGGCGCGCCACCGGCTCGGAGATCATCGACGCATACAAGGAGGCGACGCATGGCTGACCGCAAGCACATCTGGGAAGACGTCATCGACGACGAGATCAGGGCCATCGCCGGCAACTACGCCTCGCGAATGGGCCTCAAGGATAGGCCGGCGCTGCTGTGCGTGGACAACTACAACGCCGTGTTCGGCGACAAGCCCGAGCCGGTGCTGGAGGCCATGAAGCGCTTTCCCAGCAGCTGCGGCCAGGCCGCCTGGAATGCCATCGAGCCGACCAAGCAGCTCATGGCGGCGGCTCGCGAGGCCGGCATTCCCGTGGTCCACACCACCGCCATCGCCGAGCTGCCTGAGGTCGTTCGCCGCGCCCAGACCACCAAGCGCAGCAACGCCGGCCAGGACCGGGAGTGGGACTACGCGCATTTCGCCGAGCTGGTGCCGCTGCCGGGCGAGATCGTCATCCGCAAGCTGCGCGCGACCGGCTTTTACGGCACGCCCCTCAACGCCTACTTCACGGAGCTCGGCATCAACACGGTAGTGGTGTGCGGCAACTCCACCAGCGGCTGCGTCCGCGCCACCGCCGTGGACGCCTACAACGCCGGCTACAAGGTGGCGGTGGTCGAGGACTGTGTCTTTGACCGCAACTGGTTGAGCCACAAGGTCAACCTGTTCGATCTGAACTGCAAATACGCCGACGTGATGTTCGTGGACGAAGCCCTGGGCTACCTCAGTGATTTGGAGGAGCCGGCCAGCCGCTGATGGCGGACATCCTGGGCCTCGGCCTGAGCCACTACCCCGGCTTCTACTACCTCGACGAGGACATGAACCGCTTCCTCGTCGATACCCTCGAGAGCCCGAGAGTGCCGGCCGAGAAGAAGGATCCCAGGAACTGGCCGGCGCCCATGCAAGCCGAGTGGGGCGACGACCGCGGCGCGAGCTTTGCCAAGCAGCACCGCGCCCAGTTCGTCGACGGCGTCCGCCGCCTTCGCGCCGCGCTTGACGGCTTCAAGCCCGATGTCGTCGTCATCTTCGGCGACGACCAGTACGAGAACTTCCGCGAGGACCTGATCTCGTCCTTCGCCGTCTACATCATGCAGGAGTTCGAGACGGCCCCGTTCTCGACTGACCTCGGCCGTGAGCCCAAGCCCAACGTCTGGGGCGAGCCGCTGGACAAGCGCTTCTGCTACCCCGGCCATGCCGAAGCGGGCCGCTACTTAGCGAAACACCTCCTCGAGCACCGCTTCGACGTGTCCTACGCCTACAAACTGCACCATTTGCCGGAGCTGGGCCACGCCTTCCGCAACACCCTGCTGTACCTCGACTACGACCGCAAGGGCTGGCCCTACCCCATCGTGCCCTTCCACGTCAACGCCTACGGCTCCGCCATCGTCCGTAACCGCGGCGGCCTGGACCACCTGCTCGGCCCCAGCCAGGACTTCCCCGACCCGCCAGCTCCCTCACCCGCCCGCTGCTTCGAGCTGGGCCAGGAGGTCGCCCGCGCGCTGAAGGCCAGCCCCTGGCGGGTGGCCGTGGTCGGCTCCTCGAGCTGGTCGCACGCCTTCCTCACCGAGAAGAACGCCTGGATTCACCCCGACGTAGAGGCCGACCGCCGCCGCTACCAGGAGCTGAAGTCAGCCGACTTCACAGCCTGGCGCGACCTGACCCTGGCCGAAGTCGAAGACGCCGGCCAGCACGAGATCCTGAACTGGATCCCGCTCCTGGGCGCGATGCACGAGCTGGGCCAGAAGCCCAGCGTCTGCGAGTTCCTGGAGAGCTACGTCATGAACTCCTGCAAGTGCATCGCCCTCTTCCCGCCGAGGTAGAAGAGAATCCGGATCTCCGTCGGCGCCTCACCTGCCGCCGGCCAACCGTTCTCGCGAGTCGGTGAGCTGCCGGTGCTGATTCGCACCGTTGGTGCTGACATTGGTCCGATCTCCTTATTCCAAGAAACGGAGCCTCCATCAAACCCAGTACGGTTCAATGCTCGAGACACGCTGCGAGTTGTCGTAGCTGGTGGTCATGACCACGCCATTGGGGTAGGTGGTGGTGGTGCGATGGTGGTTGGCGTCGTAGCCAAAGGTCGTGGTACCGGTGGAGTCGACCGTGGTCAGTCGATTG
>DAIUFO010000181.1:0-7478 GCA_036844545.1 Chloroflexota bacterium | reverse complement strand
GAACGAAGTCCTCGCGAACGATTTTGCGGAATGTCTCGAGGTCGGTCTTGCTAAGTCGCCGGGCATCGGCCCTGAATCGCGGATTTCGCTCGAACTTCACTCCCCCGGATGAGCCTCTTTCCAGTCCTCATCGAGGGCCGCAAAGAACTCTTCCGGAGAATCGAACACCTCGATCTCCCCGCGAGCAATGTGCTCATCCACTTCGCGCTCGCCCTCTTGCCACTCGGGCGTCCAGAACCAGGCTTGGTCGGCAGGGATCGGCTGCAGCTCGATTACCCCATCGTCTCGCTCCACGATGCGCACCTGCGCCCCGTCCTCGTCCAGGTGGTGGCGGTGGCGGACAGCCTCCGGGAGCACGATCTCTCCGTCCTTTTTCACGCAGACGATGACAGCCTTGTCCACGGCGGCAGTATAGCCCTCCTCAGCGTTACAGTTGGAGTCCCTTGACTCCCATTCGCGCCATCGCTATCGACATCGATGGCACGCTTGTTGTGCCCGATGAAGATGTCACCCCGCGCGTGAAGCGCGCCGTGGCGGCCGCACGGGAGATGGGCGTGATCGTGCTGCTGGCCACCGGCCGGCGGTTCGACACGGCACAGGAGTTCGCCCGGGCGCTGGACCTAGACGGGCCCATGATCGTGTCCGGCGGCGCCATGGTGTGCAACGCCGCCAGCGGCGAGATCTATTATGAGGACGTGCTGCCGCAAGAGGGCCTGGCAGCCTCCGTGGATGTGCTCCAACGCGCCGGCTTGCAGCCGTTGCTGCGCGAACGCTGGAGCCTCGGCCACCGCCTGTTCACCGGTCCGGAAGCCTGCGACGACGACCCGACTATCATCTACGTCAGCCATGAGGCTGAGGTCGTCAGGCTGCCCTACGAGCGGCTGCGCCAGACGAAGGACGTCATGTTCGCTGCCGGGCTGTCGGAGGACGAGGAGCGGCTGCAGACGCTGGCGAAGGAAGTCTGGGAGATCCCGGGTCTGCTGCCGCTGGTGCTGCCCTTCGGTCCGGGCGTCCTGCCCAGCGCGGTACTCGACATCTTTAACGCCGGCACGTGCAAGGCCAAGGCGCTGCACTTCGTGAGCGAGCGCTTCGGCTTCGATATGCAGCAGGTGATGGCCATCGGCGACGGCATCAACGACATCGACTTGCTGCAAGCCGTGGGCATGCCCGTGGCCGTTGGCAACGCCATCCCCGAAGCCAAAGCCGTGGCCAAGGCGGTGGTCGCCTCCAACGACGAGGACGGGGTAGCGGAGGCCATCGAACTGTTCGTGCTGGCAGCAAGCCAGCAGCTTCACGTCGTTATACTCGGCAGCGGATGTCCAGGCGACTGATTCCGGCCGACGAGCAAGGCGCGGTGTTCAAGGATTGGGGTGGGCGGCTGCCCATGGCGCTGATCTACCCCAACAGCTACTCCGTCGGGATGTCCAGCCTGGGGCTGCAAGCGCTGTACGGCATCTTCAACAGCTATGACCACGTTGTCTGCGAGCGTGCCTTCATGCCCGATCCGGTCAGCCTTGAAAGCGGGCGGAATCTCCGCGACTTCGCCGTCCTCGCCTTCTCCTTCACCTACGAGCTGGATTACTTCAACTTCGTGCGGCTGCTGCGCGACGCGCACGTGCCGCTGCTGGCCGAAGAGCGCGGCAACGGCGACCCGCTGGTCATCGCCGGCGGACCGGGCGCTTTCATGAACCCCGAGCCCATCGCCCCCTTCCTGGACGCGGTGGTCATCGGCGAGGCCGAGCCGGTCGTCGAGCCACTCCTGAGGGTGCTGCGTGAGTCGCGAGACACCGACCGGCGAGAAACGCTGAGCCGCCTGGCAGCCATCCCCGGCGTGTACGTGCCAGCCTTCTACAGCTTCGAGTACGAGCCGGACGGCACGGTGAAGCGCATCCTCGCCGAAGGGCCCATGCCGGTGCTGCGCCAGACCGCGCCCAACCTGAACAGCTTCTCCAGCGCCTCCACATTCAAGGCGCCGTCGACGGAGTTCGGCCACATGCACCTGGTGGAGATCGCTCGCGGCTGCCATTGGCGCTGCACCTTCTGCGTGGCCACGTACGGCTTCCTGCCGGTGCGCCAGCGCACTGCCCAGCATGTGCTGGACGACGCCCGCAAGGGCATGGAATGGAACGACCACATCGGCCTGGTGAGCGCGACCATTTCGGACCATACCGAGATCGACGACATCGCCCTGGGGTTGCGGGAGATGGGCGTAAAGTTGTCCGTATCCTCAATGCGCGTCCGGCCGCTCCCGGAAACGCTGATCCGGGCCGTGGCCGCCAGCGGCACCAAGACGCTGACGCTCGGTCTCGAAACAGGTTCCGAGCGCTTGCGTAACTTCATCGCCAAGGGCGTTAAGGACAAGGACGTAGCGCCGGCAGTCGACCTGGCCGCCGACTGCGGCTTCCAGCGCCTCAAGGCCTACTACATGATCGGCCTGCCGACCGAAACGCGGGAGGACGTGGACCAGCTGGTCGAGCAGGCCAAGTTCATCAAGGCGCGCTTCGCGGCCAAAACCGGCCGCCACGGCGCGGAGCTGGTCCTGAACGTGAGCTGCTTCGTACCAAAGGCGCAAACGCCCATGCAGTGGGCGCCGCAAGCCGAGCCGGCCGAGCTGAGGGAGAAGATCGCCTATGTGCGGTCCAAGCTCCACCCCAAGGGCATCGAGGTGCGCGGCGACAGCCCGCGTTGGGCCGCCATCGAGGCTGTTTTCTCACGCGGCGACCGCCGCCAGGCGCCGGCCATCATGGCAGCCAGCGAGGCTCCGGGCAACGCCGCGGTGGGCGCCTTCGAGCGGGCGCTGCGGGAGGAAGGCTTGTCCAGCGACTTCTACACCCGCCGCCAGCGGGACTATGGCGAGCGGCTGGCCTGGGAGACGGTCAGCCTGCCCAACGGTCCGCAATACCTTGCCGCTCAAGACGTGAAAGCCACCAACCGCAATGAGCGTTTCCGAGAACTGGTCCCGGCTGCGGGCTAGAGCGGACGCCGCCGCCCAACGGGCCGGCCGCCGCACCGAAGACGTGACCATACTGGCCGTATCCAAGACCTTCGCCGCGCCCGTCGTGCGCGAAGCCTATGACGACGGCTTGCGCGCCTTCGGCGAGAACTACATCCAGGAAGCCCTGACCAAGATGGACGATCTGCCGGCGGATATCGAATGGCACATGGTCGGCCACCTGCAGAGCAACAAAGCCCGTCAGGCGGCCGGCCGCTTCGCACTCATCCACTCGCTGGACTCCGTCCACCTAGCCGAGGAGCTGGACAAGCAGGCGGCTAAGCGAGGCCTGCGCCAAAAGGTGCTGCTGCAGGTCAACATCGCCGACGAGGACAGCAAGTTCGGCTTCGAGCCAGCCCAGGTGGCGGACGCGACCGCCGAGGTGGCCGAGCTGGAGCACCTGGAGCTGCACGGGCTCATGACCATTGGGCCGCTGGTGAACGACCCGGAGGACATTCGGTGGGTGTTCAGGGAATTACGGGGCCTTCGCGATAAGGTTCAGGCGCAGTTCGCGGGGCTAAACCTGCGGGAGCTGTCGATGGGCATGACTGGTGATTTCGAAACTGCAATCGAGGAGGGCGCAACACTCATCCGCGTGGGCCGAGCTATCTTTGGCGAGCGCCACAGCGGCTGAGGCCTAAGGTATGTATCTCGCCACTTTCATCAGCCTGCTGGTCAACATCCTCGTCATCGCCATCTTCCTGCGGGCCATCATCTCCTGGTTCCGGCTCGGCCCCGACAACCCAATCGTGGTCATCCTCACCCAGGTCACCGAGCCCATCCTGGCCCCGCTGCGGCGCGTGGTGCCCTCGCTCGGCATGTTCGACATCACCCCCTGGATCGCCATGATCCTGCTGCAGTTCCTGGGCCAGCTGATCGTCAGTAATCTGTAGGGCGCATCCTCGGGATGTTTGGGCATCCCCGCCTCCGATGAAGCACTCCCCGGTATACCGGGGAACATCACAAGCAGGTGATAGCGTCGTTTGGAGATGAAGCAACGAAAGCTGTTTATGACGGAGCCGGCTCGCGAGTTACCGGGTCGACTGTGGCCAATCATTCGGAGAACATTGGACCAAATCAACGACGCGGCCAGCCTGCAGGATTTGCGTGTGCCACCCGGCAACCGATTGGAGAAGCTCGAGGGCGCCCAGGCCGGCCGGCATAGCATTCGCGTGAACGACCAATACCGCATCACGTTTCGTTGGGAAGAGGTGGCTGCCCACGAAATAGTCTGCGAGGACTACCACTGACATACTCTGGACCAAAGCAACTGACCAGTACTCACTCGGAGGCAACAGCATCATGATTCCGAAGTACCGCGAGCCCACATCCGCCGGCGAGATGTTAGTTGAGGAGTTCCTGAAGCCGCTGGGGCTGACTCAAGGCGCAGCCGCGGCGAAGATGGGCATCCCTCTCAACCGGCTGAATGAAATCATCAACGGCAAGCGAGGCATCACCGCTGACACGGCACTCCGGCTAGGCGAGCTGCTGGGCACGACGCCAGAATTCTGGATGAATTTGCAGGCTAGCCACGACCTCTATGCGGCGATACGGCGGCGAGAGAAAAAGCGCGAGCTCGCCAGCGCACGCTAAGGGACAAACACGTGTTGTGAGTAACATGCAGGCATGATCAACGGCGGCCTTGCGGCGATCTATGTGTCCGACATGGACCGGGCGGTGAAGTTCTACACCGAGGCGCTTGGGCTGAAGCTGCAGTACCAGGCTGGGCCGGGCTGGGCACAGATCGACGCCGGTAAGGGGTTGACCCTGGGGCTGCACGGTGCCCACAGCGGCGGCCCACAGCCTGGTCAGAACGGTTCGACCGTGATCGGCTTTGAGCTGGACGAGCCGATGGAGCAGGCTTACGCCAAGCTGAGTGAGCGCGGTGTGGCGTTCCACGGCCCTATCCAGGACACCGAGCACGTCCGGCTGGCGTATTTCAACGACCCCGACGGCAACAACTTCTACCTGTCGGAAACCAAGTAGCCCCCTTTCGCCGCGACTACTGGCCAGTTGACGGCTGGCGCACCGCCCTGCCAGAGCGGCACGGCCTGGACCCTGTGTACCTGGACCGCGCCGATCTCTTTGCGCGTGAAGAGGCCCCACGCATCGCGGCCATGCTGGTGGTTCGCCACGGCTACGCAGTGTTCGAACGCTACTACGGGGACTTCGGACCTCAGAGCCACTTCAGTGTGGCCTCGGTCACCAAAAGTGTGCTCTCGGCATTGGTTGGGATCGCGCTGCGCGATGGCCTGCTGCGAGAGATAGACCAGCCCATCGAGAACTTCTTCCCCGGCCACCGGGCCTCCGGGCTCACTCTGCGCCACCTGCTGACGCTGACTGCCGGCTGGCCCTACCACGACTTCAACCACCGGCCCGACAGCGTGGGCGACATGCTGGCCGAACCGCTGGCCGCGAAACCAGGCGAGCGCTTCCAGTACGGCGAGACGCCGCCGCACCTGGTGTCGGCTATCCTGACCAAGCTCACTGGCGGCAGCGCGTCGGCCTACGCCGTTCGCGAGCTGTTCCAGCCGCTTGGCATGTGGCGCGACGCATCGCGCTGGCGGGAGATCCCCGGCACGCTCAATCACAGCGGCGAGTGGCCGGCCGACGGCCTGCCCTGGAAGTGCGACGCAAACGGCATCTCGACCGGCGGCCACGGCCTGCACCTGACGGCGCAGGACATGGCCCGCTTTGGGCTGCTGTACGCCAGCGGCGGCTGGTGGCAGGACCGGCATCTCCTACCGGCCGCGTACGTGGCCGAGTCCACACGGCCCCAGAGTCGCGGCGGCTCGCCAATGTGGATGCCGTACGGCTGGTTGTGGTGGGTGCCCGGCTGGCACCGCGGCCACGCCATGCTGGCGGCAGGATTCGGCGGCCAGGCACTTTATGTCAACTCCGACCTGGACCTGGTGATCGTGCTCGCCAGCAAGCCAGCGCCGGACGGCGCCACCGACGATTGGGCGGTGCTCAACCGCTATCTCGTGGCAGCCGTCAGGGACTGGTAGCCTACTTCTGGATCATGCCCAGCTCTTTGCTGGCGGCGGCTTGAAATTCGCTGTATCTCATCCTAGGAGTGGGGCTCGCAGGATTCATCGGGGCTCGAGTAGTTGCTCAGGGTATGCGGCCACTTGTGCGCAGGTGGCCCCGACTGGACCCGGGTCGGACGGTACGTCAGGATCGGTGAGTCCCCCCGAAGCTAATCCGTCCAGGCGGGCTGCCGGACGAACAGAAGCAGGCGGCTAGCCGGAGCTTGAACGGATGCATGCACCGTCTATTGCGGACTCGTTTGCTGCCCCCAGCGGTCGCTGTAGACCAGTTGCTCTAGAGGCAGGCGCTCGCGCCAGCGTTCGGTTTGCAGCATTGGCTCCTCGGGAAAGCTTTCGGGATACCCGATGCACAGATAGGCCACGGGCAGCACGTGGGGCGGAATGGCCAGGATTTCGCGCAGCTGGGGCAGCTTGAGGATGCTCACCCAGCCAACGCCGATGCCCTCGGCGCGTGCGGCGATCCACAGATTTTGTATGGCGCAGCAGGTGCTGTACACATCCGTCTCCGGCTGGGAATTGCGCCCGAGGACGACCCCACCACGCGTGGGATCGCAGGTGACGCACAGGTTGACAGGTGCCTCCATGATGCCCTCGAGCTTGAGGCTGAGGTACTTCGAGCGCTGCGGCTCGTCGTAGAAGCAGGCGGCAGCCAGGCGCTCACGCTCGAACAGCGCCTTCACTTGCGACTTCACTTCCGGGTTGCGCACAACGATGAAGTTCCAAGGCTGCATGAAGCCAACCGGCGGACCGTGGTGAGCGGCATCCAGAAGACGCCCCAGTATTTCGTCCGGGAGCTGGTCAGGCCGGAAGCGGCGGATGTCGCGGCGACCGAAAATGGCTTCGTACACCGTTGATCGCTGGTCCTCTGAAAACCGGAGCATGCAGCTACTTATTCAGACCGCGATCGGCCGCGTTCTGGACGAACGACGGATCGAGAAACTTGGTTGGGTCGACGGCGTTGAGCTTGTCGTTGCGCTTGCTCATGATGGCCAGCACATTGTTGAACTGCTCGGCGGTGGGAAAGGGCAAAGGGCTCAGCACCTGCTGGGACGTGAAGTCATAGGAGGCGTTGAGGGCGGCCTCGTCGTCAGACTTCAAGTACTTTTTCATGAGCTCCAAGGCGAAGGCGCGGTCACGCTTGACTCGCGCGGTAGCCTGGACCAACGAATCGACGTAACGCTGCATCACGTCGTGGTGACTGCCCAGCCATGTTCGCTGCGCGGCCACTTCCTGGTTGGCGACAGCAATCTTGAGGGCGGGAATATCGAACAGAGCATGGAAGCCTTTGGCGTCGACCACGAGGTTGTTGGGCGGGCTCAGCAAGCCAGCGTCGAGAGCGCCGCTCAGCATCGCCGAGACCGTGTTCTGGCTGCTGCCCACAGCTACCGCCGTGACGTCTTTGTCGGGGTCGAGCCCGATTTTGGGCAGGGCGAGGT
>DAIUFO010000180.1:0-7502 GCA_036844545.1 Chloroflexota bacterium | reverse complement strand
CGCGAGATGCGCTACGCCGGCCTGCTGCACGACTTCGGCAAGGTGGGCGTACGGGAGCAGGTGCTGATCAAGGCCAAGAAGCTGTACGATTGGCAGGTCCAGCAGATCCGGGGACGCTTCGGCGTGGCTCGCGCCGCGCTCGAGTCACAGTTCCTGCGGCGCAAGCTGGACTACCTGCTGCGGCACGGCCCGGCCGGGGCTGAGGAAACGCTGGCGGGCATCGACGCCGAGTTCGAAAGCACGCTCCGGGAACTGGCGGCCTCGTTCGAGCTGGTTCGCCAGGCAAACGAGCCGTCGGTCATGACTGGCGAGGGCGATCACGATCTGCAGCTCCTGGCCGGCCTGTCCTACGACGCGCTCGATGGCGACCGCGAACCGTTGGTCGAGCCACTGGAGCTGCGCCGGCTGGCTATCAAGCGCGGCAGCTTGGACGAAACGGAGCGCGCCGAGATCGAGTCGCACGTAACGCACACCTACAAGTTCCTGACCAAAATCCCCTGGACGCACGACCTGCGGCACGTGCCGGAGATTGCCTGGGCGCATCATGAGAAGCTGGACGGCAGCGGCTATCCCAACCGGCTGACAGCGGACCAGATCCCGCTGCAGTCCAAGATGATGGCCATCGCGGACATCTTCGACGCCCTCACCGCCTGGGACCGGCCCTACAAGAAGGCGGTGCCCACCTCCAAGGCGCTGCAGATCCTGCTATGGGAGACCAACGAGTCCCACCTCGACGGGACGCTGCTGAACGTCTTCGTCCAGAAGGGCGTCTACAGGCTGACTGCCCGGGAGGAGTAGCCTGCAGGCAGGTTCCCTGACCTAGCGAGGAGCGCGCCGGCCGCGTAGGACCTACACCTCGCGGTGCAGGATGTCGATCTGCTGGCTGCCGGGGACGAAGGTGGACTCGGCTTTGGCGATCAGCCGCTGCCACATCTCGTCTGAGCTCTGCTTCTGCTGTTCCTCTTGCAGCTCGGTCCGGCTCTCGTACTTGACCTCGACCATGAACTTGCCGGTGCGCGCGTCCAGCGGGCGATAGGTGACGGGCACCTTGTAGCCCTGCTTCTGGTTGTACTGGCGGACCGTGCGCTGCACGTTCAGGAAGTCCTCGATCTTGTCCGGCTTGACCCGGAAGACCACGACCATGCTGTACAAGACGGCTTGATTCTATCGACTCAAGGGTAGGAGAACGTGGTCGGCCGGCCCGATTGTCAGCCGCTTACCGGAGATGGGCTCATACATGCCGAACTCCAGCTGCGCCTGGCCTGGCAGAGCGCTCGGCAGGACCACCTCGTAGCGGTCGGCAACCACCTGGTTGGGCAGCCATGAGGTCGTCGGCGTCCGCCCCCCGTCGGGCAAGTCGTCTTTTTGGGCGACCACATGGCTGGCGCCATCGAGCACGTGGACGAAGACCTTCCAACTGGTGCCGGTCACGGCCCGGTCCTGCCAGAACAGCGTCAGGCGCAGCGGCTGGCCGGGTTGGACCGGCTCCAGGCTGTAGCCGGCCAGGGTCGCGAAGTCGCCCACCGGCAGGTCCAGCCGGTGCTCCATGGGGGGGATGGCGAACTCGCGCCTGGGCTCTGTGATGGACAGCTCGCCCAAGCTGACGCCGCCCACGGTCAGCTCGGCCTTGCCCGCCGGCACCGTCGGAGCGACGGTCAACTGGCGCTTGTCCTCGAGGACGCCCACTAGCCATTGCGCCGGGTGCAGCAGGTCGGCCAGCCCCTGCTCGCGACTCGAGGCGTTGCCGCCGAGCCTGAGCTGCAGGCGCGGGACATCTTGGAGCGGTCCGCTGATGCGCCAGAAGAGGTCGACTGGCACCGCGTCGCCGGCGCGGACGGTGGTTCGCGGCAGGTCGTAGCCAACGAGCGTCAGCCCAGGCGCGACGTCGCGACGCGTGGCGTTCGGGGGGCGCCAAGCGGGGCTCGGTTCGACGCCGGGCTGCAGCTGGACCGTGCCCAAGGCGACCTGCGTGCCGGCCGCGGCGCCGGAGGCGTCGCGCACCGGCAGCTCCTGGCCGGTGGTGGACGAATACAGGCCGAACAGCAGCTTCATGGGTACAGGCGGGGCATACGCCGGCACCTCCAGATGCTGGTCGTTGATGGCTGTGTCGCCCGGCTGCCAGTCCTCGGCGTAGTAGCCCAAATTGTCGGCCTGGGCCCACAGCTGCCCCTGCGCATCCACCAGATGAAGGAAGGCGCGCACATCGGGCGTGCCCGGCCTGAGGGCTTGCCAGTACTCCTGCACGTCGAGGGTCTCGCCAGCCTTCACGCTCGAGGGCAGGCCAGCGCCATCCAAGTGCGCCAGGTCGCCAAGGTCGGCCTCGATCCGAATTGGAGGCAGGGGGGCTGAGGGTGAACCACGGAACACCTGGTAGGCGACCCCGCCGGCGGGGTCGCGGCCTTCGTTCACGAGCTGATCGGGCCGGAACAGGCTCGATAGGCTCACGAAGGCAGGCTGGTAGCGCGCGGTGAAGACGTACAGATAGGGCTGGCCCGGCGGCGGGAAGGCCAGCCCCTCGCGGCCGTTGAACCAGCGGATGCTCTCGAACTTGCGCGGCGCCAGGTACAGCAGGGTGGGATGGCCCGGGTACTCGGAGGAAAACAGTACCGGCTCCTGGCCCGGCAAGCCGTTCAGGTAGGTGGCGACGTCCGCCGCGTCGGCCTGCATAGCGTAGTAAGCCTCGGGGCTGTGAGCCCACTCCTGGAAATAACGGTGGCCGGTCTCGGCGCCTTCTCCGGCCAGGAAAACCGCGGCCACGGGCGCCGCCCAGCGCCAGCGCTCGATGAGCCAGCTCAGTGCCAAAGCTGGGAACACGAACACGCCGGGCATGATGCCGATGGTGCGCAGGAAGTGCGGAGCCTCGCTGGACAGGAAACTCGGCAACAGCATGACGGCCAGCCACAGCAGCAGGAACGCGTGGGGGCTGGCCGCTGCCCGCTTGGCCCGCGGCGTCCGAAGGTAGCGGGCAGCGGCGATCAGCGCCAGCACGATACCCCCGTAGAACAGCGCCGACATAGGCCAGTCGAACACCGGCTGGCCGCCGATGTTGTACTTCCAGGCCGGGTCTCCCTGGACCGAGAACATGCCGAGCGTTTTCAGCACGGCCTCGCCCACCCCGCCGGAGTAAGCGGCGCCGGTGAACGGTTGCGGGCTGAGCAGGTTCACCTGGAGCGATCTCCCAAAGAAATCGTCGGGACGCCGCAGAGCGTAGATCCCCAGCGGCGCGAACACGGCCAGGGCCGCTCCGGCAATGGCCAGCAGCCTGCCCCATTGTTTGGCCAGGAAGCCGGGCGCGGCCAGCAGCTGCCACAGCACCACGGCGACGAACAGCAGCGGCAGTGCCCGCGCAGCCGTGTAGGTGTACATGGTCAGCCCCAGGAACGCGCCGGCCAGCAGCGCGTCGGGCCAGCGCCGGTGCGTCAGGGTCCGCCAGAAGAACAGCAGGCACAGCGCCTCGACCAGCGGCTGGGAGATGGCCCGCAGCCCCAGCCTACTCTCGAACATCTGCCAGAAAGAGAAAGCCATGCAGGCGCTGGCCAGCAGCGCCCCTCTTCGTCCGAACATGTGGCGCACCAGGAACCAGGCCGCCACTACGCCGGCCGTGCCGACGCAGGCCTGGGCGATACGTGCGCCCAGGCGGGTGGCGCCCAGCGCCAGGATGCCGAGCGACTCGAGGTAGATCATCAGCGGCTCGCGGGAGCCCTGTTGCGGGAAGAAGATAGGGTGCTGGCCCTTGGTCCAGATCTCCAGAGCAGCGATGGAATCGAGGGCCTCGTCGTGGTGGAAGCCAAGCGGCAGGCTGTCGAGGCGATAGAAGCGCAGGAACGCCGCCGCGGCGAACACCAGCGCCAGCAGGCCGGCGTAGCGCCATTCGCGGCGCAGCGTGGCTAGCGAAATAGCTGGTGTACGGGGATCGAGAACAGGACGCGTGAGGCCATGGTCGGAGTATGAGCCTTCAGCCGGCGCGCTTCAAGCGCTGGCCGATTTCCCGGACCAAGCCGCGGGCGCGCGCCGAGGATTCGCTGTATATCTGCCGCAGCTGGTTCTCGGGCATCTTGCGGCCGGTCTCGTAGTACCAGGCGGCAGCGCGGCCAACAGCCACCGTGCCGGCGTAGGCGATGACCGCTTTGGGCACCACGCCGAAGCCGGCCGGCAGGAAGCCCACAGCCTCGCGGGCCAGCGTGCGCCAGCCAAAGGCCGCGCCCACGATCGGCGCCAACTCGGCCAGGCGGCGCTTGTCGAGGCTCAGCCCGTACAGCGTGGCCAGCCGCAGCAGCAGCATGGCCTGGTTCTTGGTCAGCAGGAACGTGTCCGCCACAGCGCTGACCGGGCCGAGGATGAGGCTGGCCTGGGGGATGGCCGAGACGACAGCCACCTCGGCGTTGACGCGTGCCACGCGCATGATCTCGCGGTCGGCCACCGCCTGTCGGAAAATGCCAAAGCGCCGGCCCAGGGCCAGCCCTAGGTGCGGCACGCTGTCGAGGATGGCCGGCGCCAGCTGCCGCTGCACGCTGTCGCTCGACAGCGCCGAGAACAGCACCGCGCCCTCGCTGGCCGCCGGATTGGGGTCGAGGAGCAGGTCGGCCTTGTTGCCGGCGTGCAGGAACGCCGGCGCATGGCTTCGCAGCTGGCCAAAGCCCTCGTCGATGTACGGCGCGGTCACGTCCTGCAGCCACAGCACCAGGTCGCTCTGGTAGGCCGCTTGGAGCTGCCCTGGCGAAAGCGGCGCCTCGAGCTCGACCAAGCGCCGCAGGCTGAACGGCTCCGCCAGTGCGCCGAAGCTGCCATATCCCAGGCGGCTGATCAAAGTGGTCTTACCGGCGCCCGGCGGGCCGGCGACGGAGATCTCGAAATGCTGATCGGCCTCGGCGGCAATCTCGTCGGTGCGCACCTGCCGCAGCACATCGACGAAGTCGGTGAACACGCCGGCGCCGCGGCGCATCAGGTTCATTGCAACGAGAATACGATACGGGTAGTGGGTGGCGGGATATGAGTAGCGAGAGGCCGACGAGGGAAGCGAAGGATGAGTAGCCAGTAAATGACGCCGGTCTCATGGCAGCGCAATCTGTATGCGCTGACGCTGGCCAGCTTCTTCATGTTCATGGCCTTTGGCTTCGTGTTCCCGTTCCTGCCGCTGTTTATCCAGAACGATCTGGGCATCTCCGACCTCAACCAGGTCGAGGTGTGGTCGGGCGTAACGGCCTTTGGACAGTCAATCGTGCTGTCGCTGTTCTCACCGATTTGGGGCGCGCTGGCAGATCGGCGCGGCCGGCGGCTGATGGTGCTGCGGGTGGCTTTCTCCGGCGCGGTGGTCATCGGCTTGATGGGCTTGAGCCAGAACATCTGGCAGTTCTTTGGCCTGCGGGTCATACAAGGCGCGCTCACCGGCGTGGTGGCGGCCTCAACCGCCTTGGCCAGCTCCTTCGTGCCGCGGGAGAGGCTGGGCTATTCGATGGGGCTCATCCAGATGGCATTGTTCGCCGGCAACGCCGTGGGGCCGCTGCTGGGCGGCGCCGTGGCCGACCACGTGGGCTATCGGGCCAGCTTCGCCGTCGCGGCGTTGCTGTTCGGCGCGGCGGGTGTGACCACGCTGCTGTTGGTGCGGGAGAACTTCGTGACGGCGCCTGCCACTGAAGGCAGCAACGGGTTTAAGGGGCTGCTGCAGGACATTCGGACTCGCGGCCGCGACCGGCAATTGATCGTGATGATGCTGGTGGTCTTCTCCATCCAGTTCGGCGCCAACGTGGTGCTGCCCATCCTGCCGTTGTTCGTGCAGCAGCTCGGCGTGGCCGAATCGGCGGCGACCATGACCGGCGTGATCTACACCGTGGCGGGAGTGGTGGCGGCGGTCAGCTCGGTTGGGCTGGGCCGGCTGGGCGACAGAGTCGGCCACCGCCGCCTGATGATCTTCTTGGCTTTGGGCGCGGGGCTGTTCTACATCCCGCAGGCGTTCGTCACGGGCATTGTCCAGCTGATCGTGCTGCGCGGGCTGCTCGGCTTCTTCGATGGCGGCCTGCTGCCTTCCGCCAACGCCCTCATCTCGGCCGGGACCGAAGGCGAGGGCCGCGGCAGCCACGGCACGACCTACGGCTTGATCTACTTGGCCACGGGCCTCGGCTTCGGGCTGGGGCCGCTGTCGGGCGGGTTCATCGCTGCCAGCCTGGGGCTGCGCAGCGTATTCCTGATCACGGCCTTCATCCTGCTGGCCTTAGCCGTCTACCTGCCATTTGGGGTGAAAGGTCCTACGCGGACGGCGAGCTGAGGCTGCAACGGTCTCACCCCGAGAGGTGTCTTAGAAGCTGAGATGGATGTACTGCCAGGCCTCAGCGCCGACCTGGACGGCGCCTTCCCGACGCTGGTGGAGTCGTACCAGGACGCCCTGTACCGCTTCGCGCTGCGACTCACCGGCAACAGCCAAGATGCCGAGGAGACTGCCCAGGAGGCGTTTGTGCGCGCCTACCGCTGGCTGAAGGCACACCGGGCTGCCGCGGCTGAGCTGTCGCTGAGGCCGTGGCTGTACCAGGTCACGCTGAACGTCTTCCGCAACCGCGTCCGCCGGCCGCGGCCGGCGACGGCCAGCTTGGACGACACGCTGGAGCTGGCCGGCGACGGGCGCATCGAGCCGGCGGCGATAGCGGAACGAACGGAGACGCGAGCCGATCTGGAGCGCGTGCTGGCGCGGCTGCCGCGGCGCTACCGCGAAGCCGTGGTCCTACGCCACGTGGAGGACCTGAGCTATCCCGAGATGGCGGCTGTACTGCGGCGGCCCGAAGGAACCATCAAGAGTGACGTACACCGCGGCTTGGGACTGCTGCGCGCAGCCCTGGCCCCAGTGCCTGAGGAGATATTGGTATGAATGACACTGAGCTGCTTCGAGAGCTGGCCGGGCTGCGAGACGTGCGCGCCCCGCGCAGCGTCCGCGTTGGCGCGCTGCTGGGCGCCGGGCTGGCCGACGCCTACTTCCCGCTGGACGCGCCCATCGGCCGTGTCTACGTGGCCCACAGCGGGCGCGGCCTGGCGACCGTTGCCTACGCCGCCAGCCCCGAGGACTTCGAGCGGACCTACCAGTCGGAGACAGGCAGGCTGGCTGTGCGCCAGCACCCGCCGGGGCGGTTGGCGCAGACGCTGCGGGAGTGGCTGCGGGGCGACCGGCGGCATAAGCTGCTCTTTGACTTGCGCGGGCTGGGCGAGTTCCAGCAGGCGGTGCTGTTCAAGGCGCTGGAGATCCCCTACGGCCAGATCCGGCCCTATAGCTGGATCGCGCGGGAGATCGGCCGGCCCAACGCGGTCCGGGCCGTGGGCACGGCGCTGGCCCACAACCCTGTGCCACTGTTCATCCCCTGCCACAGGGTGGTGCGCAGCGACGGCCGCCTGGGCCAATACAGCCTGATCGGTCCCGACGCCAAGCGGGTCGTGCTGGAAGCGGAGGGTGTGCAACTGGGCCAGCTGGAGGAGCTGGCCCAGACCGGCATCCGCTATTTCGGCAGCGACACCACGCACAT
>DAIUFO010000179.1:0-7514 GCA_036844545.1 Chloroflexota bacterium | reverse complement strand
GATCGTTCGAGCGCGATCATGTGTTGGCCTTCGATGGGCTTGAGAGAGCGAGGGCAAAACGCTCGCGCTCATCCGTGTACCAGGCGTCCACGCATAGACCGGCTTCGGCAAAGCCGTCTTGCACGCGTTGGCGGGTGAATTTGGCGCTGATCTCCGTGCGCATCAGCTCGCCTTCGTCGAATTCGACGGTCATGCCGGCCCCGGGGATGTGGACCGTCTGGCGGCGGTGCGAGCGCAGCAGCATCTCGATCCAGTGGTTGTCCTCGTCGTAGCGGGCCACGTGGTTGAACGTGTTGGGGTCGAAGTCCGCCTCCAGCTCGCGGTTGATGACGTCCAGCACGTTGAGGTTGAACGCGGCGGTGACGCCCTGCGCGTCGTCGTAGGCGGCCACCAGCTCGCCGCGGTCCTTCACCAGGTCGATGCCCAGCAGGAAGGCGTCGCCGGGCTGAAGGAGCTGCCGCACGGCGCGCAGGAATGCCTGGCGCTCGGGCGGGAAGAAGTTGCCGATGGTGCTGCCGAGGAACACCACGAGCTGGCGGCCGAAGCGCGGGATGCGGTCCAGATGCTCGCCGAAGTCGCCGATCACGGCGTGGATCGTCAAGCCTGGGAATTCTTGGAGCAGCTCGCGGGCCGCGCGCTGGACGATGCCGTCGCTGATGTCGAAGGGCACGAAGCGCTCCAGGCTGCCGGCACGGCGGGCGGCGTCGATGAGGATACGAGTCTTGGTGGATGCGCCGGCGCCCAGCTCGAGGATGACGTCGGGGCACGTGCGCTGGACGATGTCTTCGGCGTAGGCGCGCAGGATGGCGGCTTCGGTGCGGGTTTGGTAGTACTCGGGCAGCTCGGTGATCTGCTCGAAGAGCTCGGAACCGCGGTCGTCGTAGAACCAAATGGGCGGGAGCTCCTTGGGGGTCTTAGCCAGGCCGATCCGAACGTCGTCAATGAGTGCCTGGCGCTTGTCTATGCCGAGATGATGGAATTCAACCGTCAACGGGGCCTTGGCCCAGTCGCTCAAGTGCCGGGCCTTCACCAGCCGTCCGGTTTGGGCAGCACCTCGCCACAGCGCTTGCAGGTGCGGGCCTGCTCGCTGGCGTAGAAGTTCCGGTAGGCCTGCGACACCGGGTCGAGCCGGTAATCCTGGACCACGAATTCTTCCTCGTGCAGCTGGTTATCGCACTTGGAGCAGAACCATTGGAAGCGGTCGATCTCCCCCGGCCGGCGCTTGCGCTCGACCACCAGCAGGAAGGCGGTAGAGGGGAAGCGCGGGGAATGCGGCGTCCCGGCCGGGGTGAATACGACGGAGCCTTCGCGCAGGATGGTGACCTCTTCTTTGCCTTCCGGCGTCCGGTAGTGCAGGTTCATAGTGCCTTTGACCTGGTACATCAGCTCATCACTGGGGTTGATGTGGAACTCGCTGCGGTAGTCGCGGCCTTTGGCCAGGAAGGCAAGGGACTCCTTCTCCTGCCACAGCACCTTGACCTGCTTGTTGGTCTCGACCAGTTCGCGAGCCACGTCCATAAGATTGGCCAGGGGCATCTGGAAGGCCTGGATCATAGGGTTCCTCCCTTGTCCGTGCGGCGAAAGCCGGCTTCGATGGCGTTGCGCGTGAGCTGGCGCAGCTCGGCCTCGGTGAAGCCAAACTCGCGCGCGGCGACTTCGTACTCGCCGGTAATGTTGGTTTGGAACATCGCGGGATCGTCCGAGTTGAGCGTAACCAGCACACCGGCATCATACAGCCGCCGCAGCGGGTGATGGGCGAAGTCCGGCACCACGCCGGTCTTGACGTTGCTGGTGGGGCAGACTTCGAGCGTGACGCCCGTGTCCCGCAGGAAATCGACCAGGCGAGGATCCTCGATGGCACGGACGCCGTGGCCAATGCGCTTTACGCCCAGCAGCTCGACTGCCGCCCACACGCTCTCCGGTCCGGAGGCCTCGCCGGCATGCGCGGTAAGCTGGAGGCCGCCCTCGCGAGCGGTGCGGTAGACCTCGACAAAACCCTCTGCCGGAAAACCCGCCTCGTCGCCGCCGATGTCGATGGCGTCGATGCCTCGGCCGGCCCATTCGACCGCCAGTTTGGTCGTCTCAAGGCAGTCATCCCATTGGCGGGTAAGCCCGCAAATCAGCGCCAGATCCAACCGGCTGTCCGAGGCGCCCTGGCGCATGCCTTCGAGCACGGCGGCGGTTACGTCGTCGAACGACATGCCGCGCAGCATGGGGTGCATGGGCGAATAGCGCACCTCGGCGTAGACGACGTTCTGGGCCGCCAGGTCTTCGATCAGCTCGCGGGCGATGCGCTCGAAATCGCGCGGCTTGGCCAGGCAGCGATTGACCACCTGGAACATCGCCAGGAACCGCGGGAAGTCCTCGAATACCAGTGCCTGTTCCAGCTCGGCGGCGCTAGCGTAGGGGAAATCGAGCCCATTCTCGCGAGCCAGGTCCACCACCGTGGCGGGCCGGATCGCGCCTTCCAGATGAAGGTGAATCTCAGCCTTTGGGATGGCGGCGATGTCCACCACCTGGCCAGAGTACACTAGCGGCAGCATGGTAAGCAGGCGAGTCGTCACCTCCTACAAGGCCCGCTACGGCCTCACTCCGGCCAGCAAAGCAGGCATCAACAACATCACGGGCGCCGTCGACGTCCACGCCCACGCCCGCGGCCAGGACGAGGAAGAGCCGCTGCACGCCGCCCAGGAGGCGACGCGCGCCGGCATGAGCGCGCTGATCTACAAGAGCATCAGTCCCGGCCAGCCCTGGGAAGTGGCCAAGCAACTCCAGGAAGACGTGGATCGCTGGGCGGAGCAAGAGCGCCTGAAAGCTGTCAAATGCCTCAGCGCCGTGGTCATCGGCATCCCGATCGGGCCGGTCGACTTCAACCGCGTCAAGGCGGGCGTGGCGGCCTGGAGCCTGTCTCGGTTGGGCGGCCGCAGCATGTGGTACGGCGACGGCCGGCCGGACGTGCCGTTCGGGCCCATCCCCTGGGAAGAAGCCCTTGAGATTGGCGTGTACCTGCTGGACGAGCACGGCAAGCTCATCCCCGAGATTCGCGACACCGTCCGGCTGGCGCACGACAATGGTGTGGCCATCTCGTTCGGGCACCTCTCGCCACAGGAGATGGACGCGCTGGCCGCCGAAGTGCACGCGGTTGGCTTTAAGCGAGCGTTCATCGACCACCCCTTCAGCGAGGTGTTCGACTTCAACGTGCCGGAGCTCACGAAATGGGCCGCGGCCGGGCTGCGGTTCGTACTGACTTGGGACGAGCTGTCGCCGCTGCTGGGCGTGGACCCGCAGGACATGGCGGCGGCCATCCGCGCCGTTGGCCCCGAGCATTTCATGCTGGCCAGCGACGCCGGCATCCCGCTGCTGCCGGACACTGTGGACGCCTACCGCCTGCTGGCCAGGATGCTGCGCGCCTACGGCATCACCGACGCCGAGATGCGGACCATGATGGTCGACAGCCCGGCCGCGCTGCTTCGAAATTGAGGAGGCGCATGTTCAAGCTCTCCCAACGGCTCGCTCCGCTCGCCGTCGCCCTTAGCCTCGCTGCCTGCGGCGGATCGGCCGCGCCGGCAGCTTCATCGTCGAGCGCGCCGCCGGCGCCAAACTCAGCCCCGGCCAAACCTTCGGCGGCAGCCAGTGTTGCCGCATCCGCGCCAGCCTCAGCCAAGCCGGCTGTCAGCGCCGCGGCGAGCTCCCCGGCCAGCGCTGCCGCCTCAGCGGCGGCCAAGCCCGGGACGGCCGTGGAGATGCGCATCGGCGGCATCCCATCGTCGGCCGCCGCGCCCATCCTGGTGCCGATGGAGGACGGCAGCTTCGCGGCACGCGGCATCAAGACGACCTTCACGCCCGTGACGGACACGGCCCAGGCCATGGTGTCGATCGCCAGCGGCCAGCTCGACATCGGCACGGTGACTATGGGCCCGGCGGCACTGAACGCCCTGAACCGCGGCGCCGACCTGGTCGAGCTGGCCTCCGGCGGCGTAGACCCGCCAGGGCACGGCGCATTCGCGCCTGTGGTCGTGCGCAGCGACCTGGTGGACTCAGGCGCGGTCAAGACCATGGCCGACCTGAAGGGCCGCAAGGTAGCGCTCAACGGCAAGGGCGTCATCCTGGAATACGACCTGTACAAAGCGCTGGCACTGGGCAACCTCAAGCCGGCCGACGTGGACGTGATCACCATGCCCTGGCCGGACATGGTGGTGGCGCTCGGCACCAAGGCGCTGGACGCGGGCCTCATCGGTCAGCCACTGGCCACGCAGGCCGTGGCCAAGGGCGTGGGCAAGCTTCTGAGCGACGACTACGCGCAAGGCAACCAGAACGCGGTGGTCATCACCAACAAGAAGTACCTGACGGCGCACCCGGCCACGCTCCAAGCTTTCCTGGAAGTCTACGTCAAGTACATTCGCAAGCTGGCGGACGGCGCCATGAAGAAGGACGATGCCGCGCTGGCCATCCTGCAAAAGTACACCAAGGTCGCGCCCGACGTGATGCGCCAAGCGCCCGACCAATACTGGCCCAAGGACGCGAGGATCGACGCCCAGAGCCTGCAAGACCAGCAGGCCTATCTCCTAAGCGTGAAGTCCGTCGACTACACCCAGCCGCTGGACTTCGGCAAGATCATCGACCAGACACTGCTCGAGAAAGCGCTGAAAAATATCGGCGGCTAGGCCCTACCCTAGCCTTTATCCATCCCACGATCGGCGGCGCTCTTCACAAACGAGGGATCGATGACCTTGGTGGCGTCGAAGCCGGCGCCTTGGGGTTCTGAGCTGCCAGGCCCGCCAGCGCGTCCTTGAAGCCTTCCGGCGCCGGGTAGGGCTGATCGGGAATCACCTGCATCACGTAGTAGTCGTAGTTTCCCTGCAGAGACGTGGTATCGGTGATCTTCAAGTACTTCTTGAACACGTCGAAGGTGAAGGCCTTATCCGCTTTCACCTTCACTTTGGCCTGCATCACCGAGTCGACGAACTTCTGCATCACGTCATGGTTCGCGGCTACCCATGCGCGCGGGGCGACGATGCAATCGTTGACCGCCGGGATTTTGGCCGCGGCCAAATCCACCATCGGATGAAGGCCGCCAGCTTCAAGTGCTGGCGCGTCTGTCGTCGATGCCATTGCCCCGTCGAGAGCGCCACTCTTGAGCGCGGCCGTTCGGGCCTGCAGCGAGCCAATCTGCACGAGATTGACGTCGGTATCCGCGTTGAGACCAACAGTCTTGAGCCAGGCGCGCGTAGCGGTGTCCGAAGAGGACCCGAAGCGGCTGATGCCGATTTTCTTGCCTTTCAAGTCCGCGGGGGTCTTGATGGAAGCGACCGCCTCGAACTTATAGGGGTACACCGGCGACATCGTGCCGTAGGCCACCAGGTCGGCGCCAGCCACGTCGGCAGCCAGCATCTCGGAGCCACCCATCGACGCAATCTGAGTCTGTCCCGACAGCAGTGCGCCGACGCCCAGTGAGCTCTCGATAAGCCGCACGTCGACGTTCAGGCCGTTCTTCTCAAAGATGCCCGCCTCCTTCGCTCCCCATTCGGTAGCGTGGACGCCGACAACTTCGCTGTAGGACATGATCAGCGGTGTCCCCGGCCCTGGAGCCACTGGCGCGATAGAGACGGCCGGCTTGGCCGGCGCGCTGCCCGCTGGTTTGGCGGCCGCGCTCCCGCTGGCACCGGCAGCCGGTTTGGCCGGCGCGCTCGCGCCCGCGGAGCCGGCGGCGGGCGGACTGACGCTGGTCGACGCGACGCCAGCCGCCGGCGCCGCTGCACCGCCGCACGCGGCAAGCAGCAGCGCGCTGCCCAAGCCAAGCCCCAGCCAGGGGGTCTTCAGTCCTTGCCCGAAAGGCCTCGAGTCACTGTTCATTACCTGACCTCCATGTGCTGGATAGCGGCCAGTCTACATCGTCCCAGGCGACGCCGCCAGTGGCTGGCGGACCTTCTGAACGGGCTGAGCCCCTACTGCCCGTACTTCGCCCGGTTGGCGTTGTGCTCGTCGAGCGTGCGGGCGAACGCGTGCTGGCCAGAGCCATCGTTCTTGGCCACGAAGTACAAGAAGTCGCCCTGAGGATTCGCCGCGGCCTGAATGCTGGCTAGGCCGGGATTGCAGATGGGGCTGGGGGGCAGTCCCTGTTTCAGGTAGGTGTTGTAGGACGAGTTCACCTTCAAGTCATCCGTGGATAGCTGGGGCCACCAGTTGCTGGGCTTGCCCACGGCGTACTGCACCGTGGGGTCGGCGAAGAGGCCCATGCTCTTGGCGATGCGGTTCCAGTAGACACCGGCGATAAGCGGACGCTCGTCTGGAGCTTTGGCTTCACGCTCGACGATAGAGGCGATGATCAGCGTGTCGTATAGGCGCTGCTTATGCGCGGCCATCTGCTGGCGAAGATCGGGCGTGACCCGCTTGTCGAAGTCGTCCAGCATGCGCTTGACGAGATCGGCCGACTTAGGGGCGCCCGACGGCAGCTGGTAGGTGTCCGGGAACAGGAAGCCCTCCAGGCTGGCGCCCTTGGGCAGGCCGGCCAAAAAGTCGTAGTTCCAGGTCGGATCCGGATGGGCTGCCAGGTCGGCAAAGGCTTGAGCGGTGCCGATGCCGGCATTGGCGGCAGCCGCGGCATCCTCCTCCAGACGGCGGCCCTCGGGCAAGGTGATCCGGATTTCCTGGGGCGCCAGCGGCTGATCCAGCTCGGCCACAATCTGGTCCATCGAGGCGCCGGCGGCAATCTTGTGCAGGCCAGGCTGGAAGTTCGTGCCGCCGCCACGAAGCTTGACGAAGCCCAGGAATACCGCGTCGTTGGGCACCAGTCCCTTGTCCTGCAGATCGCGGGCGATCTCGGTCACGCTCTCACCCTGCTGCACGCTCACGGCCACGACTGTGCCGGGCAGCGGGGTATTGGCGGTGCTGGCTGCCGGCGCCGTGGTTACGGCAGTCCCGCGGTTGAGGACGCCGCGGGTAGCGCCGAAAGCGGCGAGCAGAAGGGCAACCAGGATGCCGAGAAGGAGGAGCCCGCCCGCGCTGGTTCGCCGCGGCTTGCGAGGCGGGCGAGGCATGTACGGCGCACCCACGTGTTCGGGGACCACGCGCTGGGTTGGCGGCTGCTGAGGGCGAGGGACAATGGGAGCAAGGCCCGGAGACTCGGGGCGGTGGACGCGAATCCGATCCAAGCGGTCAGATGCCCCCTGAGGAGGACGCTGCGTGTGCTCGCATGTAGTCTTCGAGAATAATGGCCGCGGCGGCGGCGTCAATGCGCTGGCGGCGCTCACCCCGGGAAAAGCCGCTGTCGCGCAGGCGCTCCTCGGCCTCAACGGTCGTGAGACGCTCGTCCTGGAACTCGACGGGCACCCGAACGGCGCGGCCAAGGTATTTGCCAAAGCTCCTGGCGCGCTCGGCGTTGGGACCGAATTCACCCTCCATCGACAGCGGTAAGCCAATCACGACGCGGTCCACCTGCAGCTCGCTCACCAGGGCAACAAGGGCCTGGCGGTCCGCCTTGGCTGAGCGCCGCGGCAGCACACGCTCAGGAAAGG
>DAIUFO010000178.1:3504-7580 GCA_036844545.1 Chloroflexota bacterium | reverse complement strand
CAGATAGACCGATGCGTAGGCGTGCTCGATGGGGTCGTCGGTGACCTTCGAACTGCCGTATTTGGCCTTGAAATTGTCGACGAACTTCTTGTTGGCGTCGCCCGCCACCGTCTGAAAGTAATTCCAGGCGGTGAGCTGGTTCTTGAAGTTGTCGATGCCGATGCCGGCCACCTCTTCTTCGGCCACACTCACAGACATCACCGGCATGTTCTCGGCGGTGAAACCGGCCGCCTTCATCTGCTTGAAGAAGGCCACGTTGCTGTCGCCGTTCAGGGTGTTGAACACCACCTGGGGCTTGGCCGCTTTGATCTTGGTGACGACGGCGCTGTAGTCCGTGCTGCCCAGCGGCGTGTACTCCTCGGCTACCGTAGTGCCACCCTCGGCCTTGAGCTGGGCCTTGATGACCTTGTTCGCCGTTCTCGGGAAGACGTAATCCGAGCCCAGCAGGTACATGTTTTTGAGGCCCTTTTCCATGAGGTAAGTCACGGCCGGGATGATCTGCTGGTTCGGCGGCGCGGCGATGTAGAAGATGTTCTTGGACGCCTCGAGGCCCTCGTACTGCACCGGGTAGTACAGCAGGCCGTTCAGCTGCTCGACCACCGGCAGGACGGCCTTGCGGCTGGCAGACGTCCAGCAGCCGAAGATGGCGGCCACTTTCTCGTTCTGCAGCAGAAGCTTGGTCTTCTCAGCGAAGGTCGGCCAATCGGATGCGCCGTCCTGGACGACCGGCACGAGCTGCTTGCCGAGGACGCCCCCCGATTTGTTGATCTCCTCGATGGCCATGAGGGATGCGTTCTTGACCGCGACCTCACTGATGGCCATCGTGCCGCTCAGCGAGTTGAGCACGCCCACCTT
This sequence comes from Chloroflexota bacterium, assembly GCA_036844545.1. GTDB lineage: Bacteria > Chloroflexota > JAJPGV01 > JAJPGV01 > JAJPGV01 > DATGVV01. Next base: position 6,725 of record DAIUFO010000178.1, on the reverse strand, counting down.
GATGCCTCCGGCCGCGCCTGAGGCGGCCGCCGCGGCCGAGCTTGTCGCCACACTCGGCGCGCCTGCTGCCGCCGAGGCCGCGGCGGGTTTAGATGCCGCTACGCTGGCGGGCGTCGAAGAGGGAGTCGCGGAGGCGCCGCCGCACGCTGCGAGTACACCACCCATAGCCGCCACGGCGGCGGCGCCTCCGGCAAACCTGAGGAAGTGACGCCGGCTGAGGTTGGAGTTTGGGCGTGAGGAAACAGGGTCTGGCTTTGGATCTCTGGGCATAGTAGACTGCTCCTGGCATAAACGTCGCGAGCGTCGGCGCCCATGGCTCGCTTGTTGCAACGGGAGAGAGGCGGTCGCCGACGTTCGCGTTTATGCTAACTGCACAGTCGCGAAACCACATCGGGCAATTTCCCTAAAATCCCGGACGCTCAACGGTGCATAATGCACATTTCGTGCGGGCGATGTCTGGGCATCATACCGATGACAGCACGTCCACTCTGGTTTAGCCTGTGCCTATGCACGTCACCATCGCGAGATGCCAGCAATGAGATCGGTTGAGGAGCTGGAGTCGTTGAGTCCAGCCGCCCTGGAGCTCGGGCGCTGCCGCAGGCAACTCAAGTTCCTGGAAGAAATCGTGCGCGCGACTGCCAGCGGTACCCCACGAGACGTTCTCCTTCACGCCATCGTTGACAAAGCAACCGAAGCCACGGGTACGCAGGTCTGCTCCATCTACCTTTGGAGCACCGAAGAGCGAGTCCTCATCCTCAATGCGACGAATGGTCTCTCCCAGCGCCATATCGGTCAGGTCAAAATCCCACTCGGCGAAGGCGTGACGGGCTGGGTTGGAGCTCAGCGGCAGCCACTGGCGGTACGCGATGTCCATTACGACCCCAGATTCAATCGCATTGTGGGCTTCGACCAGCCTGAGTACATCTCTATGCTGTCGGTTCCAGTCCTCGCTCAGGAACAGCTGATCGGCGTGGTGAACGTGCAAACGGTCGCGGCACACAATTTCTCGGCGGACGAAGTCGAGTTCTTGTCTGCGCTCGCCGCGGAGATCGCCAGCATCGTCCAGTTGGCAGACTCACACGATTCCCTTGCCCGCGAGCTCGTCACGGAGCGCTCCGCCGCGGCCCGGCTGCTGGATCTCTCCGGCGCCTGCGAGCAGACACTTTCGGCAGCACTCACCGAATTCCGAATGCCACTATCGACGGTCGCGCTTCGCCTCAACACGCTGGCGCAGCTCGTCGATCCCCAGGAAATGGGCCTGATAGGCGGCATTCGGGAAGAGTTGGCCAAGCTTCACGAAAGCGTCGATGGATTGCTGGCGGTTCTGAGCCATCTCCCGCGCACGGCGCTGTCAGTAAAGGCCCGAACCTCTACCAAGCATGCTCATACGCACAGTGCATAGTCAACAAACCCACCTGATGTCCAACAACCGCCAACTCTCCGGCGGCCACCGGAAGAACATCGCCCTCGTAGCCCACAATAACCGTAAGGCCGACATGGCTGAATGGGCCCGGTTCAACCGTGAGTTGCTCGCCGGCCACCACCTGCTCGCGACGGCAACCACCGGCTCGTTACTGGAGGTAGACCTCGGGCTCCGCATCGACCGTGTCAACTCAGGTCCCTTCGGAGGCGATCAGCAGATCGGCGCGCGCATCGCCGAAGGCGAGATCGACCTGCTCATCTTCTTTTGGGATCCACTCGAACCTCATCCTCATGATCCGGATGTCAAAGCCCTTCTCCGTATCGCGGTCGTATGGAACGTGCCGGTTGCGTGTAACCGAGCGTCCGCCGATTTTATGATTTCGTCGCCGTTGATGAACCAAGATTACGCACCGGTATTGCCCGGGGGCGACCTTCCCGGCTCCGAGCCGCTCGCCGGATTTTAGGATCAGTTTCACGGCCGGCAAGATCGTGCTCGAGCTGCAGCTACTCCGGACTGAACCTTCCCAAACAGATAAACCCCAAGCTGTGCTACAAACGGCGCGTGATGTACGAATCCAGAGTCCTGCACGTCGCCGGCCCTGTGGCTGGCATCCTCCTTCTGGCCGCTTGCGGCGGCGGCGCCGCGCCGGCGGCCAGCAGTCCAGCCGCGGCCAGCGTGGCGCCGGCGAGTGCGCCCGCGTCGGCGGCGGCCAAGCCTGCTTCCGCCGCTGCCAGCGCTTCCGCCAAGCCGGCGGCAAGTGGCGCGGCCAGCACGGCGGTTAAGCCGGCCGCCAGCGGCTCGGCCGGCGGCATCGTCGTGAAGGTCGGCAACTCCAGCGCCAGCCCCACCAACGGTGGCGAGTACCTGGGCAACGGCCTCGGCTTGTTCGCCAAGCAAGGCCTCAGCATCGAGCCTGTCACCTTCAACGCCGCCTCGGCCGTCGCCCCCGCTCTGGCCACCGGCCAGGTCGATGTGGCCGACGTGGGCGTGAACCCGGCCATGTTCAACACCATGGCCGCTGCCCTGGGCGCCAAAGTCACAGCCGACAAAGGATCGGCGCCTCCCGGCTTTGGCTCAGCCTCAATCATCGTCCGCAAGGACCTGGTGGACAAGGTGAAAGGCCCCACCGATGTCAAGGGCCTCAATGTCGGCATGACCCCGCCCGGCCTGGGGACGTCGGCCGGCTACGCGCTGTCCCACTGGCTGGCCACCGTCAACCTCACCCCGAACGACTTCCACATCCAGCCCATCCCCTTCCCCGAGATGCCGGCCGCGCTGAGCAATAAGGCGCTGGATGTGGCAATGCTGTCCGAGCCGTTCGCCACGCAAACCGTTAACGCCGGCATCGGCGTGCGGCTCACCACCTGGGACAAGATGGTGCCCAACCAGCAGATCGCCGGCTATGCCTTTTCCGCCAAGTTCATCCAGAACAGGGACGCCGCGACCAAGTGGATGACCGCCTACATCCAGGGCATTCGCGCCTACAACGATGCCTTCGTAAAGAACAAGAACAAGGATCAGGTCATCGAGATCATGGCCAAGGAAACCCCGATCAAGGACACCAAGCTGTGGTCGCAGATCATCCCAGCCGGCCTCAACCCCAACGGCTTGCTCAACGTGCAGAGCATCCAGGACCAGGAAGAGTTCTTCAAGAAGCTCAACCTGATCAAAGCCGACGCTCCTGCACCGGGCACCTTCATCGATGACTCATTCGCCCAAGCCGCCACCAAGGAACTCGGGCCCTATAACTAAATGGTCGAGGCAGGCGCCTCGCTGAGCCCGACCAGCTCCAGGGCGC
>DAIUFO010000178.1:0-3494 GCA_036844545.1 Chloroflexota bacterium | reverse complement strand
CACTTCGGGCGGCCGGCGGCCGGGCACGGACACGCGGACATGGGCCTGGTCGTAGAACGGGTGCCGGGTGGTGAACAGCGCCTCCAGCTCAGCGGGTGAGCGGTCTCGCAGCAGCGGGCGCGTGTTCTTAAGCCGCTGGATGGTGCGCGACACGTGGCTCCAGGGCGCCGCCAGGTACACCACTGTGCAGCGGCTCAGCAGCAGCTCGCGGTTGGCGTCTTGCAGGAAGGCGCCGCCGCCCAGGGACAGGATGCGCCGCCGCTGAGCCGCTTCGGCCGCAATGACCTCGTGCTCCAGCTCCCGAAAGCGCGGCTCGCCGAACCAGTCAAAGATCTCGCGGATGGTCATATTGGAGCGGGTCTCCACTTCGCTGTCGGTGTCCAGCAGCGGCCAGCCGAGCCGGCGCGACAGCCCGCCGCCGACTGTCGTCTTGCCGATGCCCATAAAGCCGACCAGCGCCAGCGGCCGGTCGCGCACCTGCGCCGGCAGCTCACGCACGCAATCACCGTAGGCGTCCGCCCGCGGCGAGTTCAAGGCGCCCTCACCTAGCCTCTCCCAGTCCTACGCGGACGGCGAAGCGGTGGGAGAGGAACTGACTAGCCAAGCAGGGCTTGGATCATCTGTTCGGGCATGGGCTCGGCATGGAACGCGCCCAGCACCGAGATGTCGGCGTAGGCCCGCACTTCGTACCCCTCGCACAGCAGCACGCCATCGCGCTTGCAGTCGTGTTGGATGCGGATGATCTTGCCCTTCGCCTCGGCGATCTGGGTCGTGATGTCCACGATCTCGTCGTAGTGGCCGGGCGCCCGGTACTTGCAGCCGGTTTCGACCAGCAGGATGTCCATGCCGCTGGCGCGCATCGACTTGACCGTGTAGCCGGCGTTGCGCATCACCTCGTGCGTGCCCTGGTCGAACCAGCGGTAGAAGTACGGATAGTGGACGATCCCCGCCGAGTCGCAATCGCCCCAGCCGATCCGATGGGAGTAGCTGTAGGAAACACCCACCCTAGGTGAGCTTGATGCAGATGTTCTTCTGCTCGGTGTAGAAGTCCAGCGACCAGTGCCCGCCCTCGCGACCAATGCCGCTCTCCTTCATGCCGCCGAAAGGCACACGCAGGTCGCGCACGAACCAGCAGTTGACCCAGATCGTGCCGGCGTCCACCGACTGTGCCACCCGATGAGCGCGCCGCAGGTCGTTGGTCCAGACCACGCCGGCCAGACCGTACCTGCTGTCGTTCGCGAGCCTAATGGCCTCCTCTTCGCCCTTGAAGCGCTCGATGACGACCACCGGCCCGAAGATCTCTTCCTGGGCGCAGCGCATCTTGTTGTCGACGTCCACAATCACCGTTGGCTCCAGGAAGTTGCCCTTGTCCCAGCCGGCCGGCGTCTTGCCGCCATAGACGATCCTGGCGCCTTCGCTCTCGGCGATGTCCAGGTAGCCCTTCACCCGCTGCAGGTGCTCGGCCGAGACCAGCGGCCCCAGGTCGGTGTTCTCGTCGAGTGGGTTCCCGATGCGAAGCTTGGAGGCGCGGTCGATGAACTCGGCCACGAATTTGTCGTAGATGCCGTCCTCGATCAGCAGCCGCGAGCCGGCCAGGCAGACCTCGCCCTGGTTGGAGTAGATAGCCCGGATAGAGCCGGCCAGCGCCTCCTCCCAGGTGGCATCAGCGAACACGATGTTGGCCGACTTGCCGCCCAGCTCAAAGGACAGCCGTTTGAGCGTCTTCGAGGCTGTGGTCATGATCGTCTGCCCGGTCACCGTTTCGCCGGTGAAGGAGATGAGCTTGACGTCCGGGTGCTCGGCCAGGCGCGTGCCGACGACCGGGCCAGGCCCGGCGATGACGTTGAGCACTCCCTCCGGCAGGCCCGCTTCGGCGCAGATCTCTCCCAGCAGCAGCGGTGTCATGGGCGCCACGGAGGCCGGCTTGATGACACAGGTGTTGCCCGCCGAGAGGCACGGCCCCGCCTTCCAGGTGGTCAGCATGAACGGGAAGTTCCAGGGCGTGATCAGCGCCGCCACGCCGATCGGCCGGCGCTGATGGTAGTTCAGGAAGTCTCCGTCCACCGGCGCCGTCTCGTTGTTGAGCTTGGTGATCAGCTCGGCGAAGAAGCGGAAGTTGAGGCTGGCGCGCGGCATCTCGACGCGGCTCTCCTTGAGCGGCTTGCCCACGTCGCTGCTCTCCAGCGCCGCCAGCTCCGGCGCGCGCTCGACGATGCGCTGCGCCACCTTGCTGAGGACCGCGCTGCGCTCGGCGGTCTTCATCTTGCTCCAGGGCCCCTCGAAGGCCCGCTGAGCGGCGGCGACGGCTTTGTCCACGTCCTCGCGGTTCGCCTTGGCGACCTCGGCCAGCAGGCTGTTGTCGGTCGGATTGAGGACCTCGAAGGTCTCGCCACTCACCGCTGGCTGCTCCTTGCCGTCGATGAACAGGCCCACTTGCTTGACCCGCGTGCGCTCCAGAACGGTACTCATGTCCCCAAGTGTAGTCCTGGGGGCCTCCGGCGTGTGACAATAACCGCGGCTCTACAACGAGGGAAGAAGGCGGGATATGGCTGCGTCAGCGGAAGCCCCGGCTGGACAGGCCAGCAAGCTGTCGATTTACACCAGCATCAATATGAAGCTGCTGTACTTAATCATCCTGGTCGAGGTGCTGCCGCTGGTGGCCATTTGCGCCGCCAGTGTGTACCTGTCAAGCCAGGTGTTGAACAGCCGGCAAGCGCTCGGCGCGGCATTCGGCCAGATCGTGGCCATCGACGTGTTGGCCCTAGGCATCTCGATAGCGGTCATGCTGGGCGCGGCCTGGGTCACCGGCCGCTCCGTTACCAAGCCCGTGCTCGAAACCGCCAACGTGGCCATGCGCGTGGGCCAAGGCGACCTGAGTGAGTCCGTCGAGAGCCATTCCACCAACGACGAGCTGGAGCTCATGGTCCGCTCCATCAACGAGATGGTCAGCTACATCCGTGAGATGGCCGCCATCGCCGACCGTATGGCCACAGGCGACCTGGCGGTCAATGTGCGGCCACGGTCTGACTCCGACGTCCTGGGCTCCGCCTTTAAGCGCATGGTTGGCAACATGCACCAGCTGGCCAGCACCGTGGCTGCCGACGCGCGCGCGATGGCCAACGCGACAGGCTCACTCTACAAGGCATCCAACCAGGCTCGCTCCTCGGCCACCGAGATCGCGGAGTCGATGGAGGGCGTGGCGCAGGGCACCGCCGACGCCTCGGAGCGCATCGCCCGCATCGCGGCCGGCGCGGAGAAGCAGCGCGCCGAGGTGCTGGCCAGCTCCGACACCATCAGCCAGATGTCCTCCGCCATCGAGCGCGTGGCCCAAAATGCGCAAGCCGTGGCCGAGGCCTCGGACTCCGCCTATAAAGCCGCCGTTGAGGGCGGCGACAAGGTCAAGCAGGCGGCCGCCAGCATGAACGCCATCCGCGATACGGTCCTCCAATCCGCCGGCCAGCTGCGCCAGATGGGCAACACCGGCAAGCAGATCG
>DAIUFO010000177.1:0-7652 GCA_036844545.1 Chloroflexota bacterium | reverse complement strand
AAAGAGGCCAAGCCGCAGCAGTTCTACGACATGAGCGTCGTCAACTCGCTGAAGTGACGCCGAGCCCCTGGGCGCGGTTGTAGGATTCCTCGATGCCTTACCTCGAACACGGCGATTCGACGATCTACTACGAGGAGTACGGCTCCGGATTCCCGGTCATGCTGTTCGCCCCCGGAGCGCTGCTATCGGCCATCGACCTGTGGCACAAGGACCCGCCTTCGCCCTGGGATCCCATCGCCGAGCTCGCGTCGGATTTCCGGCTCATCGCCATGGACCAGCGCAACGCGGGTCGGTCACGGGCGCCAATCCGTGCCGGCGACGGCTGGCATTCGTACGCCGAGGATCACCTCGCCCTGATGGACCATCTGCACATCGAGCGAGCGCATGCGCTCGGCGCCTGCATCGGCGTGTCGTTCATCCTGCGCATCTGCCAAGATGCTCCGGAACGGCTGCTTGCGGGCGTGCTGCAGCAGCCGATCGGCCGTGAGGACGATTCGGAGCCGTGGACCACTCGCCAGGTCGACAACCTGGTCGAGATTCTCCCAGCCGATGCCCGTCCGTCGCGAGAGGTGGTCGAATCCGTGGCGCGCAGCATGTACGAGCCGGGCTTCGTCTACAACGTCTCGCGCGAGTTCGTCCGCGGCTGTGACAAGCCGATGTTGGTGCTGCCCGGCAACGACAAGGCGCACCCTTACAGCGTGGCCCGTGAAATCGCCGACCTTGCGCCCAATGCCGAATTCCTCGACCGCTGGCGCGATGACCTCGCCGGGACAATTGAGCACGTCCGGCGCTTCCTGCAGCATCACACTCCCTGACCAGCTGAGCTCGACGTGTCACTCCGTATAGACCAGGTTGGCAGCCTGCTGCGGCCTGCGACGCTCAGATCAGCCTACGAGCGCTACAGCCGGCATCAGGCCACGGAGGATGAACTGGCAGCTGCCCAGGATGAGGCCATCGCCCACGTCGTGCAGCGGCAGGAAGCAGCCGGACTGCCGGTCCTGACTGACGGCGAGTTCCGCCGGCAGCTGTAGGGGGGCAGAACCTGGGCCGCCATCTGCCGAAGCTCATGATGTGACTGAACTGCCCTTCCTGCTTATCGCGATCGTCAGCGGCTATCTGCGGCGTCACGGCGACTTGGTGCTCGAAAATCTACTCCTTCGCCATCAACTCGCTGTGCTTGCGCGCTCCAAGCCTCGACCTCGACTGAATCGCACCGATCGACTCCTGTGGGTTCTCGCAAGGCGCCTCTCGAGCGAGTGGCGCCGCCACCTCATCATCGTCACTCCCGACACCGTCGTCCGCTGGCACCGCCAGCTGTGGCGACTGTTCTGGCGCTGGAAGTCCCGCGCGGTTGGTGGCCGTCCTCGGCTCAGCCTCGAAGTGCGGCAGTTCATAACTACCATCTCCCACGAGAACCGTCTGTGGGGCACCCAGCGCATACGCGGTGAGTTGCTCAAGCTCGGCATTACCGTCAGCGCCAGGTCCATTCGTCGCTATCGATGGCGTGGTCCGACGCGAGCTCCGAGCCAAACGTGGCTGACCTTCCTCCACAATCACCGGGCCGGCATTTGGGCAGCCGACCTGTTCACCGTCCACACGCTGTTCTTTCGCACCCTGTATGTGCTCTTCTTCATCGCCCATGACCGCCGACAGCTCCTGCACGTGAACGTCACCAGCCATCCGAACGCGGCCTGGGTCTGGCGTCAGATGATCGAAGCCACGCCCTTCGGGCGGCGGCCGCGGTTCCTACTCCGTGACCGCGACCGCGTCTATGGCGGTGATTTCGGGGCCAGGTGCAAGGGGCTTGGCACACAGACCTTGCTGAGCCCCGTGCGAGCGCCGACGGCAAATGCCATCGCCGAGCGAGTAGTGGGCACCTTTCGTCGTGAGTGCCTTGACCACCTGATCATCATTGACGAAAAGCATCTTTCGGCGGTTCTGCAGGAGTTCGTGAGCTATTACAACGAAGAGCGACCACATCGCACGCTCCGGCTCGAAACGCCGTTTGGATCTGCATTCCCTAAGGGTGGTCAAATACGGTCGACGCCTGTGCTGGGTGGTCTCCATCACACCTATCGATGTGCCGCCTGAGGTTTAGCCCTCCCACATCCGGTGCAACCAGGATCCCGGCGCGCGCCAGCGCCCGTCCGTGTGGTTGAATGAGATGTCCATCGCCAGGTGCATCTTGGTTGGTACGGCACCACTTTATAGCCACTCTGACGTCGCCGCCGGGTTGCAGGCTGTATAGTGGCCGACAGTTACCTCAACTGGAGTCTGTATATGAGCATTAAGCGACGCCGCCTGCCGGCCGTCCTCCTTCCCCTGCTGACGCTCGCGGCCTGCGGCGGAAGCTCCACTGTTGGACCCAGCGCCAGTCCAAGTGCCGCCAGTAGCCCCAAGCCGGGTGGCTCGGTATTAGCCTCTCCGGCGGTGAGCACCGCTGCGAAACCGGCCGTCAGCGCCAGTTCGGCAGCGACGAGCTCAAGCTTCAAAGTCGGGTACATCCAGACCTTGACAGGGCCTACTGCGAATGTCGGGAAGGACAATCTCGACGGGTTCAACCTGTTCCTCGAGTCGACGGGAGGCCAGGTTGCAGGCAGGAAGGTGGAGGTGCTGACGGCTGATGACGGCGGCAAGCCGGACGTGGGGGTGACAAAGGCCAAGCAGTTGGTCGAGAACGACCATGTCAGCATCCTGATGGGCATCAACCTGACACCGGTCTGCTACGCAGTGGCCGCCTACGCACGGGAGGCTCAAGCGCCCTTTGCTGAAACCGGCAACTGCGCCGCCGAGCGATTGACCACCGATCCAAAGTTCAAGAGTCCGTACCTCACGCGCTTTACCTTCACGGGCACCGGCAACTGGGATCCGGCTGCCGACTGGGCGTACAAGCGCGGGTACCGGAAAGGCATCATCGCCGCTTCGGATTTCGGGCCGGGCCTGGAAGCCACGGACATATTCGCCAGTGCTTTCATCGAGCGCGGTGGCTCCATCGTCCAGGAGATTCATCCGCCCGCGGGAACCACCGATTTTGGGCCGTACCTCGCCCAGATGAACACCGACGCCGACTTTATCGGCCTGATGATGTCGGGCATTGATGGTCTGCGCTTCCTGGAGCAGATCGCCGATTCCGGCAGCAAGAAGCTGCCGATCGTGGACTTCGGCGGCGCGACGAAGGGACCCAACCTGGCTCAGCTCAAGCAGAAGGCCGTGGGCATCGTTGGCGTCGATCAGTGGACGTCGGCGCTGGATACACCGATGAACAAAGCCTTCATGAAGGCCTTCCAGGACAAATATCCGGGTCGTTTCATCTCAGGCGACGTGGCGCTCGGTTATGCCGGTGGTCAGGCGCTCGCGGCTGCTCTCCAGAAAGCCGGCAGCTCGACGGACGACAGGCAGAAGCTCCTGGATGCGCTGTATGCAACCAATCTCGAAACTGTGCGCGGCCCAGTCAAGTTGGACGCCGACCACGACATCGTGCCGACGACGTATGTCTTCCAGATAGCCGAGCAGGGCGGGTCAATCGATCACAAGCTGCTTGACAGCTACCCGAACACCGCGCGCACTTGGGACCGGCCGCAGCAGGAGATTGATAGGCTCGATCTTGGCGCTATGAAAGGCAAGTGGCCGGGCATGACGAAGGACCAGTTGGAGAAACTCGCCAAAGGCTGACGGGGATCGCCGCCGCTCAGTGCGGCAGGCAGGAGTGCAGCGCATAGGCGATCGTCACTGGCTCGGCATGATAGTAGTGCCGCAGGAAATCGGCCTGGTCTTCGTAGGCCCGGTTGGGCACAAGCCGTCCCGGGAAGGTGATGACCAGCGGGTCGACATCGAATGGATATGGCTCGACCATGGCGTGCGTCTCGTCGCGAACATCGATCGTCAGTGTCGTGTCAGGCTGCCCAGGGCAGACGGGCACCGGGAGACCGCTCAGGGTGGGTGTCGGTCCGTTCGAACGCGTGGTGCTGCTGAACGGATAGCGATTGCAGATGAATTGCGCCATCTGGTCCAGCACTTCGATGTACTTGAAATTGAGCCACAGCGCGTCATCTGAGCCCAGCTCACCAGCCTCAGCAAGCAGACGAGGCTTGACCTGCTGGCGATGGCGGCGCTGCTCCTCGACGAACTCTGGTACGCCGGGATCTGAGCTGCGATCCGGCATAGCGGGCTTCAGACCCAAGCCCCGCGTCAGGAGACCTTCGCCATGCATCGACACCATGTAGCCCGCGTAGGCATCCTGCTCGGCGATCCGCTGGACGCCGTGCCGGTACAGGTCGAGCCACACTTTGCCCAGCACCTTTCCGCCGCCCTGATAATCCAGGGGGCGTCCATTGGGGGCTAATGTCGGTTTGATCTCCCACTCCCACCACCCGCCGTCGTGCTCCTGCGCCGCCAGAACCATTGAACCGTACGGCTCCAGCCCGGCGAACTCGGCGTTACCCCAGTGGGCTGCGAGCAATCCCGCGACTCGCGAGTGATCCGTCTGCAGCACCAGCAGCAGTGAGTGATCGTCATAGGGCAGCACCATCATGGGCGGGGCCTCCTTCCGTCTGAATCTAATGCCATCCCAGCTTCCACTGGTCTACGTAGTAGTCCCACAGGCCCTCCAGCGCCGTCTGGCTGATGTTGGGGCCAGTGCGCTCGATTTCATCGGCCGTCATATAGGTGACGTGCCCGGCCAATGTGGCATACAGCTGCCTCTTGCTGTTCTCCTCCAGGAAAATAGCCGCGGCGAACGCGCGCTCCATGCTCTCGCCAAGCACCACGCTGCCATGGCCGCGTAGCTCAGCCGCCCTGGCGGTACCCAACACCTCGATCAGTCGCGCCGCCTGCTCCGGCGTGGTGATGACGCATGGATCGTCGTATACCGGCACCGGCTCCGGGCCCAGGATGGCGCCGTGCATGTAGACCGGCCGGATCGGGTGGCCAGCAATCGTGAGGCTGGTCGAAAACAGCGGGTGCGTGTGTATAACCGCCAGCGCATCCTTACGAGCGCGGTGGACAGCGGTGTGGATGATCCATTCCAGCGGCCGCGCACGCCGATTGCCAACGACGTTGCCGTCCAGATCTGTGCACACGATGTCGCCGGTCCGCAGCCGGCCGCGAACCGCGCTGGCATTCGGCGTAAACAGCACCATGTCCTCATCAGGCACGTAGCAGCTGATATGGCCGTAGCGCTGAATGAGCCCCTCGTGCAGCAGGAACTCGCGTGCCAGGACAACCTTTTCCTTGAGCTCGGCGATGTCGGCCACGGCGGGCCCATTATGTCACCGGGGCGACCCGGCGCGTGAGCCACGCGCCGGGCGTTCGGGGCGTATGCTTGGCCGGAGAAATGGCCAAAGATCGAAGCGGCAGTCGAAATCCAAAGTTGATGTTGTCCGAGCTCACGCAATGCCTGCCGGGAACGCCAATGGGCACGCTCCTACGCAAGTTCTGGCAGCCCGTTGCGGCTTCAACCGATGTCGAGCCCGGCAAGGCAACCATGGTCAACACCATGCACCAGTGGTTCACCCTCTATCGTGGCGAAACCGGCGAGCCGCACCTCGTGGCGCAGCGCTGCGCCCATCGCGGTACCGAGCTGCGCGTTGGCTGGGTGGAGGGCGATTGCATCCGCTGCTTCTATCACGGTTGGAAGTACGATCCCACCGGCCAGTGCGTGGAGCAGCCGGCAGAGGAGAAAAGCTTCGCGCACAAGATCCGCATCGAGGCCCACCCTGCCCATGAATACGCGGGCCTGATCTGGGCCTATCTCGGCGAAGGCGAGCCGCCGCCATTTCCACGCCGCTACGAGCTGGAACGCGAGGGTGTCAGCTGGGTGATGGTCCAGGTCTGGCCGTGCAACTGGTTCCAGCAAGTCGAGAACTCTATCGATGCCTCGCATGTGAGCTTCGTCCACCGCGAAGGGTTGTTCGGTCAGGTAGTCACGGAAGCGCCGCCAAAACTGGAGTGCGAGGAAACGGAGTTCGGCATCATCCAGCGCGCCATCCGGCCGGGCAACAACGTGCGCGTCAGCGACTGGCAGTTTCCCAACTGCAACCACGTGGTCGTACCGCGTGCCAACGACGCGCACTCCGGTGGCTGGGTGGACCTGTTCAACTGGAAGGTGCCGATCGATGACGACCACACCCGCACGTTCATCATTCGCAGTGTGGCTGCCACCGGTGAATCCAAACACAAGCTCGAAGAGTGGGCCACGACCCGCGGGAACTACGACCCATCGGAGCACCATGACGAGCTGTTCCGTAAGTACATGCCCGATGACCAAGCGAACTTGATCGCCGCGCAGGACTACATCGCCCAGGTGGCGCAAGGCCCAATCGTCGACCGTTCTGCCGAACGGCTCGGCAACACGGATGCCGGGATCATCTTGCTCCGAAAGCTGTTCACGCGCGAGCTGGAGGCCATCAAAGCCGGCCAGCCAACGAAGCACTGGCGCCAGCGCTACGAACCGGCTGATCTACCAGTGCCACCGGGGATATCCAAAGAGCCGGTGCCGCTGCCGGTGTGAAGCTGGCCGGCCGTACGGCGATCCTTACCGGTGCCGGGCCAAACATCGGAGCCGCGCTGGCGCTCGCCTTGGCGGCCGAAGGCGCTGCCGTCGCCTGCGTCGACGTGAATCCAGTCGTTGCGGAGAAGTGCGCCGAATGCGTCCGGCGCGCCGGGGGCACAGCCGAGGCCTTTGTGTGCGACGTGACCGTCGAGGATCAGGTGACGTCCACTGTAGTGCGCGTCGCTGACCAATTTGGCGGCATTAACGTGCTGCTGAACGGGGTGGCCGTGCGCGTCGGCAAGGGTGTGCTCGATACGTCGATGGATGAGTTTCGCCGGCAGATGGACGTGATTTTGGGCGGCGCGTTCCTGTTCACCAAGCACGTCGCCCAGGCGATGATCCGGCAGGGCCGCGGCGGCAGCATCATCAACCTGATCTCCACTGAAGGCCACCAGGGTTATCCCGGCAGCATCGGCTATGGCACGGCGAAAGCGGGCCTGCTGAACTTCACCCGCTCGGTGGCCATGGAACTGGCCGAGTACGGCATTCGCGTGAACAGCCTGACGCCCACCTCCACGGATGGCGCGGAAGGCGAGGCTCGCGCCCGCGAATGGGGCGTGGCGGCCAAAGCCAAGGATCCCAAGCCGGCGGATTTCATGGTTGGGAACATCGGCGTACCCTTGGGCCAGCTGCCCAGCCCGGGCCACTACGGGCCGGCGTTGGTGTTCCTAGCCTCGGACGATTCGGAGATGGTCACCGGCTTCGATCTGCGCGTCGACGCGGGCGTGATCGCCCGTTACTGGCGCTGGCAGCCGGGGCTTTGAGGGAGGGCCGTCTTACAAACCACCAGTTCTGCCGTGGGAGCCGGGCTTACGCGCGAGAAACGCCTGAAAACGACGCGCGGCATTTTGTGCGCCTGATCATCGACGCTACTCGACCTTATCACTGCGGAGTTCATTCCCCGGGTGGCGGGCGCCAGCCGCGAACTGAAGGCCGAGGCCCGCCAGGAATGGGCAGCGCTCTTCGAAGGCTGACAGCAGGGCTAGCGTTAATTGCTCAGCGCGGTGTCCAGTTCAAGCCAACCTGCGCTGCGGCTGATAGCATGTGGCCATGATCAAGGCTGAGGGTGTAACGCACTTTTCGATTCCCGTGCGGGATTTGG
>DAIUFO010000176.1:0-7653 GCA_036844545.1 Chloroflexota bacterium | reverse complement strand
TCCAAGCTGCGCAACCAGGGCATGATCTCCGGCGCCGACGGCCAGAAGATGTCTAAGTCCAAGGGCAACGTGGTCACGCCCGACGAGGTGGCGGACCGCTACGGCGCCGACGCGCTGCGCTGCTACGAGTTGTTCATGGGCCCCTTCGAGCTGGACAACGCTTGGGATAACGACGGCCCCAAGGGCCAGTTCCGCTTCCTGAACCGCGTCTGGGAGCTGGCTCAAAGACCATCCACTGACGACGACGCGCCTGAAAGCACACGATTGCTGCACCAGACGTTGAAAGATGTCACCGATCGAATCGAAGACTTCCGATTTAACACGGCAATCGCAAAGCTGCACGAACTGGTGAACCACTTGACGGACAGCGGCTGTTCTTCCGCGACTGTGGACAAACTGCTGGTGCTGCTGGCCCCCATCGCCCCACACCTGACTGAGGAGCTGTGGTCGACGCGCCATCCGAGCTCGGGCAGCGTGCACCAACAGCCCTGGCCGGCCTACAACGAGGCCGTGGTCCGGGTCACGGACTGCGCCATCGTGGTCCAGGTGAACGGCAAGGTGCGGGACACCGTCCAAGCCGCTCTCAACCTCCCCCAAGCGGACGTCGAGTCGCTGGCCCGCGCCTCCGAAAAAGTCCAGCGCTTCCTGAACGGCTCCCAAGTCCGGAAAGTCATCTACGTCCCGAACAAGCTCATTAACCTCGTCGTTGGCTGAAGGTCTTGTCAACGTCCGGCTCCATCCTCACGCGCAGGCGCGATTGGCGGAGCGGAGAGCCACGCCCGAAGAGGTCATCCAGACTGTCCTTAGAGGGCAGCAGTTCGAAGCCAAGCGAGGCCGAACGGGATTTCGACTGGATCTGACGTTTGACGCGGACTGGCGCGGACGACACTATGCAGTCAAGCAGATAGAAGCTTACGCCGCGGAAAATGACGGCTGGCTGGTGATCACGTTCATAACGAAGTATTTTTAAAGGAAACATGGAGCTGACGTACGATCCTCGCCACAACGTGGCCTACTTGCGCCTCAAGGAGCGCCGCCCAGATGACGCCGATTGGCGCGTCGAGACGGTTAACGTCAGCGACGACCTTAACGTCGATCTCGCGCCGGACGGCACGGTGTATGGAATCGAGCTGCTCAACGCTAATGAGCAACTTGGACAGGTAGCTGAAGTCGTTATTGCGGCCGGCTCTAACGAAGAGCGGCGACAAGCAGTTTCCCTGAAATAACGGGCGCGCCCGGCGGCTAGACGCCCAGATCGACCGAGCGGCGTGCCTGGACGAGATTGAGGGCGAAGCCCTTCGCGTCCGGGTTGATATCAAACAGCAGGGCTGTATCAATCGAGACCCCGGGAGGGATTTGGCCACCCAAGGGCTTGAGACCGAGCTTATCGAGCCAGATGGTCATGCCTTTTGCAGCGCACTTATATGAGCAACCTCGAGAGAGGCCAGATCAACCCAACGCTGCTCAGCATGTACACGCTTGCCGAGGCGCTCGAAACCACGGCCGTGGCGTTTCTGATGGCTGGCGAACAATAGGCTGCCAGTCAGCCGGTGGGGAGGGTTAGGTGGTCCACCGTTTGGCCAGTTGGCAGCGTAAATGGAGCGCGCTCGCCGGTCGCGTCGTAGGCGCCGAGCTCCAGGGTGGCGCCCGTCCGGTCACCCGGTGGCAGACCGAATACCTCGCTGACACGGTCGCCCGGTTGCCAGGCGGTTGTGGCCGCGAGGGGCGGGTGGTCGTCCTGAGCGATCACAGCGCCCTGCGCGTCGAGAAGGTGCAGAAACCAGGTGTAGGTCGTCCGCGGCGTGGATTGGACCGATCCGGAAGCTTCAACCAACAGTTCTCCAGCTTGGCCTGCTCCGTAGCTCACTGAGTCCAGGGTCCAGCCGGCGGTGGAGGAGGCTCCTAGCTGGGCGACCCGCTTTCCCGAAGGCAACACCAGCCGCAGGATGGTTTGTTGCGGCGCGGCGTCGCCGGCTGAGTCGTACATGGTGGCTTTCAGGGTGTAGAGGCCGGCGCTCAGCGGGCGCGCTGGTAGGAGCACCACCGGCTCGGCATAGCTCTGCCCAGGCAGCCACCTGGACGTGAGAATGGCTCCGCTGAGGGGCGGCCCGTCGGCTTGAGCGACCCGCTGGCCCGACTCGTCGAACAGTTGCACCGAGCGTATGTAGTCAGAGGCCACCGATTCCGTGGCTTGCCACAGGAGCTCCAACCTCAGCGATCCCTCGCTGCCGCCAAGCTTGACCTGCCGCAACCGAAACGGCCCGAATGTGGCATCCACGGGGATCGCCCCGTTCAGCCGCTGCCCGGACGGCAGGGGAGCGGCGGCGTAGTGCTTCAGCCGGACATAGGAGCCAAACCATTCGTTGGAGACTGGGATTAGGTGCGTGTCCAGCCAGCTTTCGACCCACGGCCGCGGCTCGCCGTAGAGCAGCGCCCACATGCCCTGATACTGCCCGGCCAGTTGGGCAAGCTGAGCGTCTGTTTCAGCTTCGGTAGGCGAGCTTGGCAAGCCGAACGTGGGCACGTTCGGCTTTGGAAAGTAGTAATCCAGCGCGCTCACCTGGTCCGACACATCGTAGATAAGGGCTTCGTCCGGCGCGGCTTGCTGCCGAAGCAGCGCGAATATGGCGCGGTAATCGTCGCGCCCGCCAACGCCGGCGTAGTTGGCCGCCAGCGCCGCCGCCGTGGGCAAGGCGAGCACCAGCGCCGGCACCGCCCAGACTGCGCGCGGAAAGCGCCATGTGGCTGGCCAGCCTCGGACGACGATCGCGATCCAGGCCGGCAGGGAGATCAGGGCCAGGCGCGGGCTGCTGTCTGCTGAGCCCACGGCTACCAGCGTGATGACGTACCCGGCGACCGGCGGCAAAAACGCCCACAGCAGGAGCATCTGGTCGATCAAGCCGTGGCGCCTCAACAGCCGCCAGCCGCACAGCAGGAGCGCTGCCAGCAGCAGGCCCGCCGGCACGGCGCTGGCCGGCATGGAAGCGGTTATGCCGAAGGCATACGCCACTGCGGCCCGCAAGAGGTCCAGCGGATTGGCCCCGCCGCCGGCCGGCAGCGGTTCGCCGCTGAACCGGTGGGTGGTGCGGAAGACCAGGGCCAGCCAAGGGGTCAGCAGGGCTACGACGGAGCCATTGGCCAGCCACCAGCCGGCGCTTCGCCAGCGCCGCCCGACCAGGATGGGCAGGTTGATGGCCAGCAGCACCAGCGCGCAGTAATAGAAGGTGTAGAGGGCCATCGCGGCCGAGGCCGCGTACGCGACCCACAGCCAGCCATTCCGCCGGTTGATGGCCAGCAGCAGCGCCCAAGCAGCGGCCACGCACAAGAAGGACGCTTCCGCGTGCATCCGGGCTTCCTGCGAGTAATAGATGTGAAAGGCCGACCCTGCCATGGCCAAGGCGCCCAGCAGCGATCTTTGCTGGCTGGTCAGCGAGCGGAGCAGGCCATACGTCGCCGGCACCGTCAAAACGCCGAACAGCACTGATGGGTACCGCGCGGCGAACTCACTCGTCCCGGCGGCCAGCATCCAAAGGTGCAGCATGTAATAGTGCAATGGCGGATGCGGCTCGCTGGCGGCTGCCCACAAGGTAATCGCGGGCAGCGATTGGAGGCTGTGCACCACGCCCGACACTTCGTCATGCCACAGACTCTGATAGTCGAGCCGCGCGACGCGCAGTCCGAAGGCGGCCAGCAGCACGCTTGGGAGGGCGATGGTGGGTGCCAAAGCTGATGCCATGAACGGAAGCTTCGGAAGCACGGGAACCGAGCAGAGCATACTTCACAGTCTGTGCGTGTGATACGCGCCGTGCTCCGGTTGCTGCCGCCGCTGGTCCTCCTGAGCTGCCTGGCGCTGGGGTTGTCGGCCAGCGCGCCCGCCAAGCCCCGCGGCCCCATTGTCCTCGCCGGCGGGTGGCAGTTCAAGCTGGATCCGGCCAACATTGGGCTGAATGCCGGGTGGCAGCGGCCGGACGTTGGGTTTCCCGCGGACCGGCTGGCCCGTACCGGCGCCTCGCTGGCCGACCAAGGCATTCCCGAGTACAAGGGTTACTCCTGGTTCCGCACAAGCGTGACGGTGCCCGATGGCTGGCAGCGGGTGCTGTTGGGCTTCGGCGCCGTGGACGTCGGCGCGCAGGTCTATGTCGACGGCGCGCTGGTAGGCGCGTTTGAGGATGCCTCCCTGGGATCCAAGGCCGCTCTCCTCGACTTGACAGGTCGCGCTGTACCCGGCCAGAGCATCCTCCTGGCGCTCCGAGTGCGCGGCGAGGGTGGCTTTGGCGGCATCAAGCAGGACGTCCGGCTGGGCGACGACGAATCCCAGGTGATGACCGGTTTCCAGTACGGGTTATGGCTGCACAACAACCATCCGGACTGGCGGTTGCTGCCCTGGATGGCAGGCGGGCGCCGGGCCTGGACGGTGGTCGGTCTGGAGGGCGCCAAAGCGCGAGCGGTGGTCGCCAGCGACGGATCGCTCTCACCCTGGGCCAGCGGGTTCAGCATCAGCTTTTGGCTGTTCGACCGCGCCTCTCGGCAGCTGGTGACGTTCGGCTCTCCGCGGACGGAGTTGGTCGAGGGATCGCTGCCACTGCCGGTGCTGACATTCGAGTCTGGCCCGTGGCGCTTGCGCGAGGAAGTCCTACCGGACGGGGAGCCCGCACATCCCTCCGTCGCAGCCCGAATCACGCTGTTGGCCGCGCCTGGCCCGGTGGACCTCTACGTAGCTGCCCGGCCATACACCGCTTCAGGCGGGCTGGCGCCCATCCGGCACGCCTCCGTCGCCAGCGGCGTCGTCCGGCTCAACAGCCAGCCCGCGGTCGCGTTGCAGGCAGCCAGCTATGTAGAAGGCGGAGCGCTGGCCGGTGGCGACGCGAGCGCTGTCGCCGCAGCCGGGGCTTTGCCGGCCGCCAGCTCGGCGCAAAGCGCGGCAGGCGGCGCCGAGGCGCTGCTGCGGGTCCCGCTGGCTCTCGACACACCCGTAGCGATTTTGGCGCCTTCGGTGCCCGGCGAGGGAGTTCCCGCCATGGTGGATCCCGCGATGGTGGCCAGCACCTGGCGCACGCGGCTGCACCAAGTGGAGCTCGAGCTGCCGGACTCACGGCTGGAGCACGCCTTCTACGCTTCACTCGGCTACATCCTGGAGTCGGAGAGCCGCGGCCAGATCCATCCTGGGCCGCTGCTGCACGACGCCTTCTGGGTCCGAGACGCCGCCATGATCGGCTATGCGCTGGAGCGCGCTGGCTTGGCAGACGCGGTCCGCGGCAGCGCTGAGGCGGTGCTGAACGCCATCGGCCCCAACGGGCAGGTGAACGCCATCACCGATCCCAACGGCCAGCCTCGGGCCAACGTCGAGTGGGATGCGCCGGGCGAAGCGGCCTTTACGCTGGTCGAATATGCCCGTTGGAGCGGCGACACCGAGTTCTCGCGGCGAGCCTATCCGCGAGCCCTGGCGGCGCTGCGGCACGCGCTCCAGGCCCGCGACAGTGGCGGCCTCTTGCCAGCCAACGAAAGCGCTGAAGACCTGGGTCCGGCCAGCCAACGCCACTACTGGGACCACTTATGGCTGCTCACCGGCCTGATGGATGCGCGTTTCGCGGCCAGTCAGCTGGGCGACGACACCGGCGCGGCGGAGCTGAGCCAGGCCTTCGACCAGGTGCGCACCAGCGTGCTGGCCAGCATCGCCAGCACCGGGTCGGAGGTCATTCCCAATGGCCCGGAGGACCTCACCAGCTCGGCCATGGCCCGCGGCTCCACGCCGGCGCTGTGGCCACTGCCCGTACTGGATGGCAGCAGTCCCCTCGTGCGGCGCTCATTCGAAGCCTATTACGAGCGGTTCATGAAGGATGGAGCATTCCGCCATCTCTACGGCCAGTGGTGGCCATATGGCGGCCTGGAGGTCGCGCACGCGCTGCTGTTCTTGGGAGATCGCGGGTCGGTCCAGCAAACCCTGGCCTACACGCTGGACCATCAGACGTTCCCCGGCCTGTATGCCTGGGCCGAGGGCGTTGACTCGGCGACGTCCGACTTCGCCGAGGGCGACATGCCCCACGCCTGGGCCTCGGCTGAGCTCGTGAACCTCGTGCGCGACATGCTCCTGTTCGAAGACGGCGATCTCCTGGTCGTCGGCGCAGGCGTGCCTGAGTCGTGGGCCGGCAAGCCATTCGCTATCCGCCATGCCCCTACGCGCTGGGGCTCAGTCGACCTCACCGTCTCTGCCGCTGGCGAGGTCCAAGTCGCTGGAGCTCAGCCGCCTGGCGGGCTCGAGCTGCGCCTACCGTTCCCGGCTCGCGTAGCGCCTACGCCTTAGCCGCCTTGGAGAAAGCGTCGTCCACGACCTTGTCCGTTGGCAGCGGCTGCTGGAACTTGAGGATGCCAGCTTGGATGAACACCTTCTGCATGTTCTCGTACGTGGCAGTGTCCGGCGCCAGGTCGGGTTTGAAGGTGTAGAGCGCCATCGTCTTGAGGCTGTCTGCCGGCAGTTTGGTGGCCTTGGCCAGGATCTCCAGGTTGTCCGGCTCGCGAGCTTTGTCGCCCTGGACGTCGGCCGCCCCACGGACGAGGCCGTTGAAAAAGCGCTGGCCCAGCTGCCTATCCTGGCGCAGCAGGTGCGGACCGTAGACGGTGCCGGTGCCAGACACCCCGGCGATGAGGTGGCCGAAGTCGGGAATCTTGGCCGTGCCCTGGTTGAGGATCTCGGTCGTGAACGGCGCCGGGACGATGGCGGCGTCGATCGACTTGCCCTTGAAGCCGGCCACAATGTCCGGGAATCCCAGGTTGGCTAGCTCGATGTCGCCCAGGGTCAGGTTCACCTTGGCGAGAAGCTGGGCCATGTAGAACGAGCCCGCGGCGCCCACGCCACCGCTCAGCGCCACCTTCCTGCCTTTCAGATCGGCCAGTGTCTTGATGGCAGCGGAGTCCAGCTCGTCGGCGCGGACCATCAGTGCCGACGGGTCGGCGTTGGCGGGCGCGCTGCCCATGGAGCCAACGATTCGGATGTCCAGGGCCTGGTTGACGGCGTTGAAGGTGGCGGCGGCGATGCCGGCGACGGCGGCGTCGAGCTGGCCGGTGGCCAGGAAGGCCTGTGCGTCTTGGCCGGCGGTGACGGTGGTCAGGCTCACGTCGATGCCCTGCTGCTTCATGTAGCCCTTGTCGATAGCGACGTAGAGGGGGGCAAATAGTGTGCTCGGCGCATGCGCGACCTTGAGCGTCGTGAGGCCTGATGCCGCCGCGCTGCCGCTGGCGGCAGGCTTGGCGCTGACCGAAGATGGCCCGCCGGCGGCAGGTTTGGCTGAGGCCGAGGCAGGTGTGCTGACGGCCGATGGCTTGGCCGCGGCGGCGCTCGCCGGAGCCGTGGAAGAGGCTGGCGTTGGAGCGGAGGATGCGGGCCCCGCGCCGCCGCCGCAAGCGGCCAGCGCGAAGCCCGACATAAGTCCAACCAGGAGCCCGGCGCGTTTCATAACTCGGACCATGCTAACAAGTACCCTTGGCCCGAGGGCCTCGACGTAGGTGGAAGTGCTGGTGCACATCGAAGGTTGGGGCCCCGACTTCTTCCTGCACGAGGCCGGGCGGCAGTCATTACAATGATGCTCTAGCCGCGCGACCGCGGGATTCATCTCATTTTGGGAGGGTGCCGGTGCCCGAAGCCATTCTTCAACGCAA
>DAIUFO010000175.1:4089-7663 GCA_036844545.1 Chloroflexota bacterium | reverse complement strand
ACGGACATGGCGCCCCACAGCGCGACATCCACCATTAGGGGCACGTCGCGCAGCAGCACCAACTCGGGCGCGCCTCCGAGGTTCTTCTTGTGGACCAGGTAGTAGTAGCGGAAGATGCCGTACAGCACGAACGGGATGGTCAGCATCAGGCTGTGATTGGCCGGCACGTTCTCGGCCGAGAAGGTGTACAGCGAGTAGGCCATGATGGTCGAAGCCACCAGGATCGAAGTGAGCTGCTCCAGCATGGCCGGCGTGTAATCGGCCAGGCTGCGGCGGTGGCTGGGCGCCTCGTCCTGCAGCACCAGCAGCTCGTTATAGCGCTTGCTGAAGCCCAGGAACAGCGCCAACAGCAGCGTGCAGACATACAGCCAGGGCGAGATGACCACGTGGATGGCCAGCGCGCCGGCCACGGCCCGCAGGATGAACCCGGCGGCGATGGCGAACACGTCCAGGATGACCAGGTGCTTGATGATGGTGGAGTAGGTGACCATCAGCGCCATGTAGCCGGCCGCGGCCATCCCGACCTCGACATCGACGGCGAAGCCCACTGCCAGGCCAGCTAGGCCGAAGCCCGTCGCACCAGCGATGGCCTGGCCAGGGCTGATTTGGCCGGAAGCTATGGGCCGGAGGCGCTTGTCCGGGTGCTGCCGGTCGTTCTCCACATCCAATACGTCGTTCAGGATGTAGATCGCGCTGCAGGCCAGGCAAAAGGCCAGGAAGGCGCCAACCGCCCGAGTCAGCAGTTCGGGCGCGAACAGCTTGTAGGCGAACACCAAAGGGCCGAAGATGATGAGGTTCTTGGGCCACTGCTTGGGCCGGGCGCTGGCCAGCAGGGCTGTCCAAGCCAGCGTGTGCTGCCGCGCCGATGGCGGCGCGGTAGTCGCTTCGGCGCTCATGCCGGCCTCAGCCGGGCCGCGATCACGTTCCAGACCATGTGTACTTCATCCACCCTCATCGCAGCCGCCGCGCCAACGTACACTGCCAGCCCGGCGCCGCCGGCGATAACCAGCTGGGCTACCTGGCCGTAGAACGTGCCCGGGGCGACGACCGAGCCAAGCGCAGAGGCACAGGCGAAGGCCACAACGGCCATGGCCGCTCCCGAGATCGACATCTTGAGGGCGGATTCGGCGAGAGTGTAGCCACGCAAGCCACCAAGCCGGCGCCACAGCAGGGCGAACAGGATGATGCCGTGCAGCGAGTTCTGGATGGTGTTGGCCATGACCAGCGCCCGGAAGCCCAGCGGCCCAACCAGGCTCAGCGCCACGGTGAGATAGATGCACACGCCGATTACGCCCAGGACCGCCGGCAGCAGGGTGTTCTTGAGCGCGTAGAAGGCGGCGATCAGCAGGTAGTCGATGGCTGCGAACGGCAGCTGCGGCGCGTACAAGTACAGCGCCAGCGCCGTTACCTGGCGATTGGCGGCCGTGTACTGGCCATGCTGATAGACGATGGCCAGGATTTGGTTGTTCAGCACCAGGACGGCCACGGTCAGAGGCAAAATGAGCACCAACGCGAACTTCAGCCCGCGGCACAGCATGGCCTTGAATTGCTCCAGCCCCGGCTCCAGCGAATAGCGCGACAGTGTCGGCAAGATGGCGACGCCGAGCGCCGAGGCGATGAGGCCGAGCGGCAGCTGCACGATCTTGGTGGCGTACTGCATGGCCGACAGATTGCCTGCCCCTGTCTCGGAAGCCAGGTGGCGGTCGACCACCACGCCCAGGATGGTGACGACCATGCCGGCAGCCACCGGCAGGTACAGCTTGCCGATCCGCCGCACCTCGGGGTGGCCGAGGTCCAACGACGGCCTGAACCGCATGCCGGCTTTGATCAGCGGCGGCAGCTGGATGAGCACCATCAACAGCGCGCCGGCGACCATGCCGGCGGTAAGGGATGCCACGCCCAACTGCTGGTGGAACAGGATCGCGCTGGCCAGGACCGCCCCGTTGAAGGCGGCCACGCAGAAGGCGGAATAGAGGAAGTTGCGCATGGAGTACAGCAGCGATTGGAGGACGCCGCTGAGCCCCAGGAAGACGAGTGCGGGCATGACCACGCGCGCCAGCCCCACTGCCAGCTGCTGGTCGGTGCCCTCTTTGAAATTGACGAGGACGCCCATCACCTGTGGGGCAAAGACGATCAGCAGCGCGGCCATGCCCGTGAGCAGCAGCACGGCCAAGCTAATGACCACGCTGACGATGCGCCACAGGTCCGACAAGTCCTCTCCGTCCGCGTGTTCGGAGAAGATGGGGATGAGCGCCGCGGTGATGGTTGTGCCCACCAGGAGGTCGTACACCTGAGTCGGCACCGTCTGCGCCGCGAAGAAGGCGTCGGTGGGGCCGCTTTGGCCAAACAGCGCCGCGGTGACCGAATCCCGCGCAAAACCCAGGAAGCGGCTGACGACTTGGCCAGCCATGATCAGGCCGGCCGCCTTGGCGACGGTCATGGCCTTGCGCGGCGGCAGGGCCACGGCGGCCAGCTCTACGGACAAAACCGCTGCCGGATCGTCTCGATCAGGTCGCTCGTCGAACGTCCCTCGACCAGCTGCAGGGTGCGCACCTCACCACCATAGCGCCTGACCGTGGGCGCCTCGGGCGGGCCTTGCTCGGCATAGTCGCCGCCCTTGACGTACACGTCCGGTCGGAGCGCCTCCAGCACTGCCTCCGCGGTGGGCTCGTCGAAGACGACCACAGCGTCTACGCACCTCAGCGCCAGCAGCAGCTCCTGGCGCTCGGCCCGCGGCACGATCGGGCGGCCCGCGCCCTTGATGGCGCGCGTCGAGGCATCGCTGTTCAGGCCGACGACCAGCGCATCGCCCAAGGCACGCGCCTCCTCCAGGTAGCGCGCGTGGCCGACGTGCAGCACGTCGAACACGCCGTTGGTGAACACCACCCGCTTACCAGCAGCCTGGGCGGCTTCCACGAAAGCGGCGGCTTCAGCTAAGGTCAAGCACGTCGATCCCCATCTGCTGGGCAGCACGGCGCATGTTGGCATCCAACGTTGCAAGCGGCAGTCCCCGCCGGTTGGCGATCTCTACATAGGCAGCGTCGTACACGCTTAGGCTGTATTGACTGGCCAGTGGCATCAGGTTTCCGAACGTGGTCACCAACGGTCGATCATCGACTTCGATCAGCTGCGCTCGAATGAATCGGACAAAATCCGCGACTTGGGCAGCGGTGATCCTGCGTCGCCGCTCGGCCACACGGACGGTGTTCTCGATCTCGATTCGCCAGTGTGGCGGGACAATTGCGCCGGTACGGGTGACGCGCCCCCGCAGAGCGTCCGTGTGAGGCGTAGTCTCATCCGGGAAACACCATGCCAGGGTTACGGACGCATCGATGACAAGCGGCCGCTCAACCATTCTGCTTGTTCAGGCCATCTCTCTCGTCCATTCGGTCGAACAGCTGTTCCGCCCAGTCGTCAATGGGATGACGGCGGCCCTCTGCCACAAGTTCCTGCAGTGTGAGGTCAGGACCCAGCGTGATGTTCTGCTCGTCGCGGATGCGCGTCCAGGTCTCCCAGGCCTCGTCGGCTTTGCGGCGGCGCTCCTCGAGATCCTCCGCCGGTATCAGTTGAGCGA
>DAIUFO010000175.1:0-4079 GCA_036844545.1 Chloroflexota bacterium | reverse complement strand
TTCTTGGTGATGGTGATGGTTTCGCGGTTGGCGGCCACTTCGTCCAGGAGACGGGGTAGGTGGGTTTTGGCTTCGTAGGAGCCTATGGTGCGCATACAGACTAGTCTAACGACTGGTCTATGGCGTGGGCAAGCTCTTCGCGGGTGGTGGTGGCGGCGCCGACTTTGCGGACCACCAGGCCGGCGGCGATGTTGCCGAGCTGGGCGGCTTCGACCATGGTGGCTCCGGCCAGCAGGGCCAGCGCGAAGGTGGCGGCGACGGTGTCGCCGGCGCCGGTGACGTCGCGGACCTCGAACATGTTGGACACCGGCAGGTGATGGATGGCGCCGCTGGCCTCGAACATCGACATGCCCTCGCTGCCGCGAGTGATCAGCACGCCTCGGGCCTCCAGGCCGCGGACCAGCTCGAGGCCGCCTCGCTCGAGGTCGTCCAGGCTTTGGAAGGCCCGGCGCAGGGTGGCTTCGGCTTCGGGTTGGTTGGGGGTCGCCACGGTGGCGCCCTTGAACCGGAACAGGTCGCCGTGCGAATCGACGCACACCAGCTTGCCGTGAGAAACAGCCGCCGGCAGGCAAGCCTCCACGATCTCTTGGCTGATGACGCCGTTCTCGTAGTCGGAGATCAGCAGGGCATCGACCCGCGGGATGAGCTTGCAGGCGTGGCCGATCACCTGGCTGGTCACGCTCGCGTCCAGGTCGCCGTCCTCGAAGCGATCGATGCGGGCCACCTGCTGCGGCATCTCCTGGGTGCTGCCGGCCACGACGCGGATCTTGGTGTAGGTCGGACGGCGAGGGTCGATTACCAGACCGCTGACGTCTACGCCTTCCTTCGAGAGGGTGTCCGACAAGGCGCGGCCGGACGGATCGTCGCCGATGACGCCGGCCAGGAACACGTCGGCTCCGAGGGTTCGGGCGTTGTAGCCGGGATTGGTGGCGCCGCCAGGTTTCGTCTGGTGCGAGCGCTCGCGCAGGATGGGAATGGGCGCCTCACGCGAGATGCGGCCGGTGGGCTCGCCGAACCAGTACTCGTCCGCGACCATGTCGCCCAGGACGAGCAGCCTCTTGCCGCCGAAACCGTCCAGCAGCCCGAGCAGCCGCTGCTTGTCCACGAAATAACCTTAGGCTGGGTGCTGGCGCTGGGCCAAGAAGATCGTCTCGGCAATGAGCAGGAGCAGCAGCAGGAAGCCAAGGTTCGGCAGGGACAGCGCCGCGTTCATCCGGAGCACCATGGCGCCGCTGCAGGCGAGCCCGAACAACAAGCCCCGACGAAAGGCGCGCAAGGTGTCGGCCAGGGGCGACTCGGTTCGCCGGCCGAACAGCAGCATGGCCGTGGAGCTGAGGCCTCCTGCCAGGACCAGCAGCAGTCCAGCGAACAGCTCCTCCTCCCGCTGGCCGGGGTCAGTGGTGAACACCAGCACCGCGAGCGAGATGCCCGCCGCCATGCTCGCGAACAGGGCCATACCGGCCAGCGTGGTTGGCATGCCCCGGCCGGTTTGAGCTTGCTCCTCGGATTCGGCCCAGCGGGTGCTCATAGGGAACTATGAGCGCCCGCGGTGGCTAAGGCTAGGGGTATTTGCTCGGTGGCTGGTACCTCCTCCGGAGCTGGGGGCAGGTCGCTCGAGGTTAGGCGGCCAGCGTCGAGCTGGAGGTGATAGTCAAAGAGCGCTTCGTCGAAGGCGCGACTGTGCGAGATCACGAAGATCTGCTCGAAGTTGGCGGCCACCGGGCCACGGGTGAGCAGGTTCACCAGCGCGTTGGTGCGAATGCTGTCGAAGGAGCTGAGCGGCTCGTCCAGGAAGATGAAGCCTGGCGCAGTGCCCAGCTCTTCCGGCAGGGTGGCCAGGGCAAAGGCGAGCCGCAGCGCAAGCGAAAACTGATCGCGCGTGCCCCCGGAAAAGATGTCCTTGGCCTTCATCGCCCGCGCCGATTCGTCCCATACCTTGATCTTGTACGTTTCCGGGTCGATGTCCACGTCCCGGTAGCGGTCATTGGTGAGCAACGGCAGCAGCAGGCCCATGTTACGGATGGTGCTGGGCAGCACCTTGCCGACGATGTTGCGGCGCGCCAGGGTGACGATGCGGAAGGCCTGCTTGCGTACTTGGGATTGCTCCTCAAAGGCGGCCAGCTCACGGTCGGCGGTGGCGAAGTCCAGCGCCACGGCCTGCAAGACCAGCTGCTGCTCGAGGGCTGTTTGTCGGTCGCGCAGCGCGGCGACCTGTCCGAACAGCTCCCGGCGCTCCTGCTGGAGGGCGAGCTCCTGTTCCTGGAGGGCTTCTGCCGGCAGGCTCTCGCGGGCGCTGAGCTGACTCTGGTCGACGGCGAGCTGGCCCAGCTCTGAATCAACCTCGGCCATACGCCGCTCGGCCACGCGGACGCGCTCGTGGCTGGTGGCGAGGGCGCCGCCTGTTTCGGCGGCAGAGGCGCGCAACCCAGGCTCGTCCAGGGCGGCGAGCTGATCGCCAGTTTCGCGCCAGAGCGCACGGCAGGCGTCGACGTGCTGCTCCGCCGCCGGCCGCGGCTCGCGCAATTGATCCCAGATGACGACAAACGCGGCCTGACGCTCCTCGCTGCGCTGCTGGCGCGATCGCAGCGAGGCGTCGAGCTCGTCGGCCCTGCGAGCGGCGTCATGGGCTGACTCCCGGGCGGCGCGAGCGGCAGCCGCCAGCTCGCGAGCATCGGCCTCGCTGGTCGCTTGTTGGCCGAGCGCCGACCTCATTTCGGCCAGGCTGGCGCCTGTGTGTTCGGCCTCCGATTCGAGCTGGGCGCGAGCCTGCTCCGGATCGCCCTCGCGTTCGAGCTGTGCCGTCAGATCGGCCAGTTCTCGTTCCAGGGCCTGGCGCTTACCCTCCAACACACCCAGCCGCTGCCGCGCCTCGGCCGCGCTGACCATCGCAACGGACTCTGGCTCGCCGTTCGGACCGAGCTCACGTTCGAGTGCGGCCAAGGTGTCGTGCGCGTCGGGGACAGAGGCTGGTGGTTGGAAGCCCAAGGCGGCCAGCTCGGCCTCGAGCTCCGCGACGCGGCGGGGGTCCTGGCCTGTGCGTTCGGCCAACGCTTGCTCGCCTTCGCGCCGGTTCAGGTCCATGCGCAGGTTGGCCGACACGGCTTCGACAGACTTGAGCTCACGGCCGGCTTTGGCAGCTCGGGCCGCGAAAAGCCAGCAGGCCACCGCGAGGATCGCTGCCAGCGGCACGCCCGCGAGACCGGCGCCGACGTGCCCCGCTGTGAGCCCGGCGGCCAGGCCAACCGCCAGCAGGGCGGCGACGGCCAGGCCGAAGGCGGTCCATTGTTTGACGTGGCGCTCTGAGGCATGCTCGGCCACCTCTTGGTCCAGCGCCGACAGCTGCTGCCGGAGCAGCAGAAGCGCACGCTCGCCCTCCTGGGCGATGGCGGCTACCTCGCGGATCTGGAGCCAGCCGCGCAGCAGCTCGGCCTGGCGTGCGCCGCGCTCGGAGGCTTGGGCCCGCTCCACGTCGGCGTGCGCATCCGCCAGCTCGGCGCCGGCGGCCCGATGCGCTTCGCGACGCTCGGCCATCGAGACTCGCAAGCGCTGCACGCGCTCGCCGGCCTCGGCCAGGCGGGCCAGCTCGCGCCGGCGTTCGGCCTGCGCCTCTTCCAGCTTGGCCACCTCCGCCAGGTCGGACGCGAGGCGATCCAAACGAGCAAGCTCGGCCTCCAGCTCGGGCAGGCGGCCGGCCTCCGCCTGCAGCTGAGCAAGCTCCTGCCGCAGGCGATCCGTCTCGGCGCGATCCTCGTTCATGGCCAGCAGCGTCTCGCCAGCCGTTCGCGCCAGGTCGCGCACGATCTTGAGCTGCTCGACTTCGGCGAGCGCAGTCGCCAGCCGCTCGGCCTCGCGTTCCAGCTCCGTGTGGCGCCGTTCCTCGGCGGCGACCGTCGTCTGCAGGCTGGCGATCTCGCAACGCAGGCGAACCCCGGCCAGCAGGCGCAGCTCGGACTCGACCGCCTCCAGGCGGGCGGAGCTCTGGGGCAGGTCGCGCTGGATCTCCGCCAGCTTCAGGCGGTCGCGTAGCTGCTGGAGCTGGTAGTCGTCCGCCGAGCTGGGCTTGTACTGGGCTTCGAGGA
>DAIUFO010000174.1:0-7701 GCA_036844545.1 Chloroflexota bacterium | reverse complement strand
CTAGCGCAGCGCAGCCAGGCCCGCCAGGAGGGCGAGCACAGCGAACGCCAGCGAGAAGCCGATGCTGTACATCACGATTGGCCGGCCGTCCTCCAGCTGGCGGGACCAGCGAGCTGCCGCCAGGAACGCGGCGCAGCTGATGGCGAGCAGGGCCAGGAGCCACGCATCTTTGGGCGACAGCCCAAACATGGCGCACAGTCTACTCGTACTGGGACTAAAGCTTCGAGGCAGGACGCCGATAGTAAACGTGAGGCAGGGAAGCCCGGATGCAGGCCCCAAAAGGGCCGGCTGGAATGGATGCCAGCTACAACATCAGGCAGCCGCAAAGGAGGCCCCCGAGCAGTACGCTCTGGGGCCTCCTTTCTTGGGTCTTAGATCAGTGCAGCTCGGGCTTCCAAGGGATCACCAGCCGCTGCATCGTATCCAGCAGCAGCTGAGCACAGAAGCCCAGGAAAGCGGTCACCACCAGGCCGCAGTACATGGCCTCCACTGAGAAGGTCTGCCACGACTGCCAGATGAGGTAGCCGATGCCCGTCTTAGCGCCAACGAACTCAGTGGCTACGATGACGATCAGGGCCACGCCCAGAGACAATTGGAAGCCGGTGAAGATGGCCGGCATGGCGCCCGGAATGGCTATCGTCCGGAAGAACTGCCAGCGGTTGGCGCCGAAGTTCCGGCCAACGTCCAGGTAGATCTTGTCGATGTTCATCACGCCGGCCATGGTGTTGATCAGCACCAGGAAGACCACGCCAATGGCCACGCTGACGTACTTGGACATCTCGCCCAGGCCGAAGATCAGCATGATCAGCGGCAGGATGGCGATCTTGGGGATGGGGAAGAGGGCCGCCACCATGGGTTTGAAGAAGGCCCGGACGGGTGAGGACAAGCCCATTGAGACGCCCAGGATCAGGCCGGGAAAGACGCCCATGAGCAGTCCGACACCGACGCGGCCCAGCGTGTCCTTGATATCGACCAGCAGTTCGCCGCTCTGGATCAGGCTGCCAAACGTGCCCACGATTGACGAGGGGGCCGGAAAGAAGCGTGCGTCCAGCAGGCGGACGCGAACCATCAGCTCCCACAACAGGAGCAGGAGAAACGGCGAGAACAGCGAAACCAGGCGCTCGGGCAGGTTGTTTTTCTTCGGGACCGTCATCCCGCGGGGCGCGGGCGCGGCGATGGTCTCCTCAGGCAGGTGGCCAGCGACCGGGGCGACGAAGGCGGACCGCGGATTTACGGTGTCAAGGCTATCGGTGCTCATCAACGTGTCTCCAATGGCCGCTCGAAGCGGAGGTAGTTCATAAGCATACCTATGCGTAATACAGCCGTCCAGCCCGGCCGGATTCAGTCCTCCAACTGGATGTTGATGTGCTTCAGCTCGGTGAACTCGTGCAGGCCTTCCAGGCCGTACGAGCGGCCGATGCCGGACTGCTTGGCGCCGCCCATCTCCGCCGCCGCGAAGAGCTTGCCGAAGGTGTTGATCCAGACCATGCCGGCCTTGACCTTCTTGGCCACGCGGAGCGCCTTGTTGATGTCCCTCGTCCAGACCGCGGCCGCCAGGCCGTACACGGTTGAATTGGCTACCCGGGCCGCGTCCTCCTCGTCCTCGAAGGTCTGGACGGCGACCACCGGCCCGAAGATCTCCTCCTGGGCGATGGTCGCGCCGACCGGCACCTTGTCGAAAATGGTCGGCGGCACGAACCAGCCCTTGGAGAGGGGGCCCTCGTCGTAGCGATAGCCGCCGGTGACCAGCCGGCTCTCCCGCTTCCCTTTCTCTATATAGGAATAGACGCGATCCTGCTGGCCCTTGGAGATCACCGGCCCAAGCTGGACGCCGCGCTCCATGCCGTCGCCGACTCGCAGGCCTTCGGCGGCGGTTTTCATGCGGTCGACGAACTCGTCGTGCATGCTGCTGGGGATCAGCACGCGGCTGCCGGCGATGCACACCTGGCCGGCGTTGAAGAACGAAGCGCCGTTGATGGCGCCCTTGATGGCACGCTCCACGTCGGCGTCCTCGAAGATGATGTTGGGCGACTTACCGCCCAGCTCCAGGGATACCTTCTTCAAGGTATCGGCAGCGGTCTTGATCACGTGCTTGCCGGTGCCGGTGTCGCCGGTGAAGGAGATCATGTCCACGTCGGGATGCCTTACCAGCTGGTCGCCCACCGTGCCGCCGGGGCCAACCAGGAAGTTGACGATGCCTTTCGGGAACTCCTCGATGCCGTCGATCAGGGCGATGAACTCCGCCGTTGCCCCCGGCGTCATGCTGGAGGGCTTGACCACCAGCGCGTTGCCGGCCGCCAGCGCGGGGGCCATGGGGCGCGTCAGCAGCGACAGCGCCATGTTCCAGGGCACGATGATGCCCACCACGCCGACCGGCTCGCGCAGCATGATGGCCAGCGAGTCCGGGTTGAGGGTCGTGGTGCGGCCGTAGATGGCGCGGGCCAGGCCGGCGTAGAACGATAGGGCGTCGGCGCCGCGGTTCACCTCGGTGAGCGACACCGGGAACAGCTTGCCGGCCTCCAGCGAGAGCAAGCGAGCCAGGTCCTTGCCCATGGCCTTGAGGCCATCGCTCAGCTTGCGGATAGCGCTGGCGCGCCGCTCCGGGTTCTCCGACCAGTCGGTCGTCTCCAGCGCGTTGCGGGCGGCCGCGACGGCCCGATCGACCTCCTCCGAGGTGGCGCTGACGGCGCGATACACGAGCTCGCCATTCACCGGATTGAAGATCTCGAGCGGCTGGCCGGAGCCGTTGCCGGTCCACTCGCCGCCAATGTAGTTTTGATATGTCTTTATGTCAGTTGCGATAGCCACCGGTCCAGTGTACGTATTCTCCCTCTCCCACCACAGTGGGAGAGGCAAGGTGAGGGCACCCACCGCTTCGATGGAGTCCGCGCTCCGGTTACGCGCGAGGCCCCCTCTCCGGCCGCGGCGGGCGAGGGAATAGATGCGCATAGGCATCCTGGGACCGATATCGTGGCGGACGCCACCGCGGTACTACGGCGCCTGGGAAACCGTGGTCCACAACCTCACCGAGGGGCTGGTGGCCCGAGGACACGACGTCACGCTGTTCGCCACCGAGGACTCTGTGACGGCAGCCAAGCTGCACGCGGTTTGCCCGCGGCCGTACTCCGAGGACCCGGACATCGATCCGAACGTGATGCTGCCGCTGCACATCTCCGAGGCCATGGAAATGGCCGGCCAGTTCGACCTGCTGCACAGCCACCTGGATTTCGCGCCGTTGACCTACTCGCGGCTGATCGACACGCCGCTGCTGACGACCATCCACGGCTTCTCGTCGGAGAAGATCAAGGCCATCTACTACAAGTACGCCGATAGCCCGTACGTGTCCATCAGCGACTCCGACCGCGACCCGCGGCTCAACTACCTGGCCACCGTCTACAACGGCATCGACTTATCGGAATTCACCTTCCGCGCCAACCCCGGCGGCGACTACCTGCTGTACCTGGGCCGCTTCCATCCCGAGAAAGGCGTGCACCTGGCCGTGCAGGTGGCGCGCCAGGCCCGGCTGCCGCTGGTCATCTCGGGCATCCACCAGGACCTGGAGTACTGGCGCAACCAGGTCGAGCCGTTCGTCGACGGTGAGCGGGTGCGGTTCGTGGGCCCGGCGGACCGCGAACAGCGCGACGCGCTGATGGGCAACGCCCTGGCCTGCCTGAACCTGGTGACACGGCCGGAGCGCTTCGGCCTGACGATTGTCGAATCGCTGGCGTGTGGGACACCGGTGATCGCCATGGACCTGGGCTCGCCGCGCGAGATCCTGGGCGACGGCATCAGCGGCTTCCTGGTGAGCTCCGTAGAGGAGGCAGTGGCCGCGGTGCGCCGCGTCCCGACCCTCGACCGGGCCGCCTGCCGGCGCTGGGTAGAGGGGCGCTTCACAGTGGACCACATGGTGGAGGGCTACCTACGGGTGTACGAGCGACTGCTGGCCTGAGTGGTCCGCGCCACAAATTCGGCCAGGGTCTTCTTGTCCCTCGCCCGCCGCGGCGGGAGAGGCTAGGTGAGGGAGCCCTGAGCCTCACTGGAGCGTGCTTCCGGGTAACGTCAGGCACCCTCAAGTGCCCCCGACCCGCGGTATGGCGGACGTGGCTATTTTGGTCCGGCTTTTCCGGCCTGGCACCATACAATCCGCGCTGTGCCGCGTCAGACCGCGCTTGGACAGCGTTGCGCCTCCCTCGCGATGAAGCTGCGCTTCAATCAGCCGGAATGGCGGATTGTGGTAACCGGCTCGGCTGTTATCGCTCTTGCGTTTGGCCTTGCGACCCACAACCTGGGCGCACAGTCGCTCGATGGGGACGAAGCATACAGCTGGGAAACAGCCATCAAGCCTCTCGCGGCTGTGGCTCAGGGCCTCGATCCAGGCAACCCGCCAGGCCACTTCATAGTGCTGCACCTGTGGATTCCCCTCGCCGGCAGCTCGGAGCTCGGCTTGCGCTTCCTGTCCGTGCTGTTCGCAGTCCTTTCGGTGAGCCTGCTGCTGACAACCGTCCGGGCGCTAATCGGTTCGAAGGCCGCCGTCGTGGCGGGCTTGCTGGCAGCCGTAAACCCGTTTCTTCTGTTCTTCAGTCAGCAAACGCGCGCTTACTCCATGCTGCTTGCTCTATCGCTGCTGGCCTTGCGAATCCTCGTAGCCTTATGTGGCCCAAAACCGGATCGCCGGCTGTGGATCGTCTATGCGCTGGCCGTCTGCGCCAGCCTGTACACGCACTATTACACGCTCCAGCTGCTGCCGATCCTGGCCATTGCGCCGCTGCTGATCGTCCGAGGCCGAAGGTGGTTGTCGCTGGTGAACCTGGCGGCGCTCGGCGCCGCCTGCGCCATCTTCGGCGCGTGGTTCATTCCGCGGCTGCGGGTTGTTGAGAACTTCCTTCCTGTAACGGCTGGGAGCTTGAGCTTGGGACGGTTGCTTACCGACTACGCGATAGCGCTCCACCTGGGGGAAGCGCCGTACACGGTCCGGCGCCAGCTGGCCCATCTTCCGCTGCCATGGGCGCTGGTTAGTCTGGGGCTTGTGCTGGCTGGCGCCGGCGTTTGGCGTGGCGCGGGCATTCGGGCAAGGCGTCAGTTTCTGGCACTGTCGGCCCTCCTGCCGCTCACCACCGTTACGGCGTTCACGTTCGCTCGCCATGGGGATTTTGACCCGCGCTACGCGGTGGTAGGCGCCGCCGGTTATCTGGGTCTGCTGGCAGCCGGCCTATGCGCTTTGCGCCCTCGATTTCTGGCGCTGACCGCCGGCTCCTGCCTCGTTGGATCTTGGCTGTGGGCGGCGCACCTCTATTTCACCGACCCGGCGTATCAACGGCAGGATTTTCGAAGCGCGGCGTCCGCGCTGATGGCGGATGAGACGCCGCGAGACGCTGTCATTCTGGTGGCCGACTACCTCACACCTCTGTGGCGCTACTACGGTCAGGGGGGAACGAGCACGCAAGCAAGCGAGATCGATGAGGCCAGCGCCGGGCCGCGACTGGCGCAAAAGCTCGAGACGGCGACATCCGGCGCACGCTGGATATACGTGCTGAACTGGTTCGATCCGCATGCCGGGATTCGAGGCTGGCTGGACGATAACAAAGTCTTGGTCAACGGTCAGGCGTTCGGGGAGTACGTGCTGTATCGCTACACCGCTCACTCTCCTCTTTGGACCGATCGTCCGCCGGACATGATTCCGCTGGACGTGCGCATCGGCAATGATTTGAGCCTGGTTGGATATCACGAGTCGAGGTTGGTGAACAATGGCGGCGTGCGCTTGCAGGTCGCCTGGCGCCGCCTGGCGCCGGCAGCGCGCGACTATTGGGAAGTCGCCTGGCTGGTCGACGGCGACGGCAAGGTACTCGACGAAAATGGACAATGGCCGGGGCTCGGGATGTTTCACTTCAACACCTGGGATGGACAAGGCGTTCTGACGAGTGAGCGCACTCTCCATGGCTCGCCGGCCGATTCGCCGCTCCGGATCGTGGTGGCGCTGTTTGACCCGGCGACCGACATTCTCGAACAGCCGGCGGAGCTGCCCTTTGCTCCCGGCGACTAGTGAACCCTCTCCCGCCGCGGCGGGAGAGGGCAGGGTGAGGGCCCCTGGCGACGGCTATGCAACGCAGCTTGATGTGGTGAGCCTTCCGGGCGTAAAGGGAGTAACCCCCATGCCCCGGCTCGGATTCCAACGTTGATTTCACGCACAGCCTGGCCGAGACTAAGAGCGTTGCGCCGCGAAAAACTGTTGTGGCTGCCGCTGGGGGCCTTCGTCATGTTGAGCCTCGCTCTGTCGGTGGCAAATCCCATTTGGGGAGGCCCCCGACGAGCCTCCCCACTTCCAATATGTAAAGCTGCTGGCCGAGCGCCGTCAGCTGCCCCTGGGTGGCGGGCAGCTGCCGGGTCTTGCTCTGGAGGACGTGCAGGAGCTGCACCAGCCGCCACTGTTCTACCTGCTGGCAACGCCGCTCGTCCTGCCTGTAGACCTGAACAGCAACCCGTCACGGCTGCCGAACCCCTACTTCACGTGGCCCAACCACCCCCTCCGCAACGGCATCGCCGTTCACACCATGGCCGAACAGTGGCCGTATCGAGGCATGGTGTTGGGCGCCCACCTGATGCGGCTGATTTCGGTGCTCATGGGCGGCGCCACGGTCGTCGTCGTCTACCTCACCGGGGTCCGTGTAGGACTCGGCTCGGGCTTCGCTGTGCTGGTGTCGGCCATCGCGGCCGCGACGCCCAGTTTTTTCATTTCCAGTGCCGCTGTCAATAACGACAACGCAGCCATCCTGTGCTCGTCGTTGACACTCCTGTGCGGGCTGGCCACCCTGCGCCAAAAGCGGCGGATGTGGCTGGGATTTGGAGCTTTTGGCGTCGCTGCCGGCCTGGCGCTGCTGTCTAAGACGACCACGCTGTTCCTGCCGGTAGGCGCGCTCCTGGCAGCTGTCGTTCTCATGCGCGACTGGCTTTGCCAACCGGGGCTGGCATGCGTTGAGGCGAGCCGCGCTGCACGTGGCCATCATGAGCAGCGCGTGTGCGCTCGTCGCCGGCTGGTACTACCTTCGACCGCTGTCACCTTCGGGTGTGGCCATCGCTCAGTCGCTGCGAGGGGCTGTGGACGCGGCGCCCAATTACGTCTCGGGTGCGGCGCCCGCTCACACCCAGGCGGCGACCTGGAGCGAGCTGGCCGGTTTCGCGCGGCACGTGTTCAAAACCTACTACGGCTCCTTCAGCTGGGACATGTTCTACCCTCCGCGGCCGTTTTACTGGCTGTTTCTGTGCCTGACGATTGTCGCTGCCGCCGGCCTAGCGGTGCGAGTGGCGCGCTTTGTTCGAGGGCGTCACTGGAGCTCGCTCGTGCTGGAGGATCGCTGTGCGAGCGTCCTGCTGCTGGCCGTGAGCCTGGCCTTGTCTGTACTTCT
This sequence comes from Chloroflexota bacterium, assembly GCA_036844545.1. Taxonomy (GTDB): domain Bacteria; phylum Chloroflexota; class JAJPGV01; order JAJPGV01; family JAJPGV01; genus DATGVV01. The sequence continues at coordinate 301 of DAIUFO010000174.1, read as the reverse complement.
GGTGGCGGCCCGCTTTCTGGTTACGCCACATGCGGCTCTTGGGCTCGAATCAAGTCATGCGCGCTTCATCCTGCCCGCCCTGACCGGCAGCTGCGTCTTGCTCGCACTCGGCTTCGGCGGGCTGCCGAAATGGATTGGACGTGGCGCGGCCGCGGCTCTGCTGGCGAACGGTATCGGCGTCGCCGCTTACGCGGTGTGGGCCCTGCCGCGTTCTTTCGGCCCAGCGGTTCGCCTGTTTGAAACCGCGCAGCAAGCCGCGCCGCGGCACGCTGAGGCTTTGATCAGCCAGAATGGCTTGCAG
>DAIUFO010000173.1:7239-7828 GCA_036844545.1 Chloroflexota bacterium | reverse complement strand
CACACGCCCAAGCCCTTCCCAGCTCCATCGACGTTCTGATCGCGGGGGGCGGCATCGCCGGCATGTCGGCGGCCTACGAAGCTGCGGGCAGGGGTTTGCGCGTGCTGGTGGTGGAGGCCTTTGACGAGCCCGGCGGCGCTTCAGCCATCAGCGGCGCGGCGTCCTGCATCGTGGGCACGCCCATCCAGGAGGCGCAGGGGGTGGCTGACAGCGTCGAGCTGGCACTTGAAGATTGGGCGCGCGCCGGAGGGCCGACGGCCGACCTCGAGTGGGCGCGCCGTTACCTGACCGAAAGCCGAAGCGAGCTGTACGACTGGTGCGTGGAGCTCGGTATCAACTGGGATGGCTTAGGCCGCCCCGAGGCGAATTCCGTCTCACGCGGGCACCGGCCTGAGGGTGGCGGAGGGGCGATTACCCAGGCAGTCACCAACGCCGCTCTGGCTCGGGGAGTGCAGCTGGTGACCTCCACCAGCATGGTGGCACTGACCAGGAACGGCGGCGTCGTCGATGGGGCGGTGCTGGCCCAGGACGGCGTGACGCGCGTACAGGCGAGCGCCGTGGTCATGGCCACCGGCGGCTTCGTGAACAA
>DAIUFO010000173.1:2853-7229 GCA_036844545.1 Chloroflexota bacterium | reverse complement strand
CGTTTCTTGAGCGGCGGGGCGCCCAAAGCCAATGGCACGGGCCACACCGTGCTGGAGGCGATAGGCGCCGACTTCAGCTTCCCGGAGAACATCTGGATCTACCCCGACGGCAGCCCCAATCCGCACGAGCCGAGCGGCCACCGGGGCGTCCTGGTTCGCGGCGGCGGCAAGGTCGAGGTGTGGATCAACGAGCGCGGTGAGCGCTTCCACAACGAGGCCCTCACTGGGGGCGCCAGCGGCTCGCCGGCGCTGATCGCTCAGCCGGGCAACCACTGCTGGGCGATCTTCGACCGAACGACGGCGGCGGCGGTCGACCTGCGCGACGACGGTTGGTACGGTTCGTCGCAGAACCCCAACCGACCTCGCATCGAGTGGTTCTTAGACACGTCGGAGTACGTGCACCAGGCCGCATCCATCGCCGAGCTGGCACGGGCCGCAGGCCTGCCGGAGGAGAACGTCTGCGCCGAGCTGGAGGCCTTCAACGCTGGCCAGGACCGCTTTGGCCGCGACATGCGCACCGTTCGGCCCATTGCCAGCCCGCCGTTCTACGCGGTCGATTACATACCGACGGTTCAGAAGAATCTGGGCGGGGTGCGGACGGACCTTGAGTGCCGCGTGCTGTCTGACGGGCAGCCAATCCCCGGGCTGTACGCCGCCGGAGAGCTGGCGGGCATGGCTGGTGGACACATCAACGGCAGCGCCGCCATCGAGAACACCATGTTCGGCCCGTCGCTGTATTCAGGCCGAGTCGCCGGTCGGGCGGCAGCAGCCTATCTCGCCGGGAGAATGGCGGCCGTTCAGTAGGGCGCGCTGCTGACCGTCGTCAGGCGGTTGAGCGTGCGGTGCAGTTGCGGCGGCGTTGGGGTGACCAAGTGCGCCGTCGAGGCGTTGTCCCAGATCACGACGTCGCCCATCGACCACGTGTGACTGTAGTAGGGCATCGTCTGCAGGTGGGCCCACAAGGCGGCCAGCAGCTCCTTGGTTTCGTCCTCGTTCAGACCGCTGATGGATCGGATGAGGTTGAAATTCACATACAGCGCCTTGCGGCCGGTGACGGGATGGGTTCGCACCAGAGGATGGTCCGCTCCCCCGCTGCGCGGGCCGATGCCGATGTAGCTGCGGTTGCTCGAGCCCTCGTGGTGGGCGATGCAGCCGGCGATGCGCTCCTTGAGGTGCGCCGGCAAGGTGTCGTAGGCGCGGTACAGGTCCATGAACCGCGTCTGCCCGCCTTCTTCCGGGATGCGCACCGAGAACAGCATCGATAAGCCGGCCGGCTCGGGCAGGTTGGAGTTGTCCACGTGCCACTTGCGGCCGACGTCCAGGTAGCCGTCGTGGGGCTGATTGGACACCCGAAAGATCTCCGGGTGGTCGGCAATCTGCGTCGGGTGCGGCGCAAAGGTTTCGAGCCGCCCGAAGGTGCGGCCAAACGCCACCTGGTCGGCCACGGACAGTGCGTGGCCGTGGAAGATGAGGACGTGGCAGTCAGACAGCGCTTCCTGGAGCGTGTCGACCTGGAGCGCGGAAGGCGCTTTCGACATATCGAGCCCCGAGATATCAGCGCCGATGGTGCCGCTACAGGGACGGATGCCGATCGCGTCGCCAGCGGCGCGGGATTCAGGCATTGCGGGGCCAGTATAGGACACGGGATCGCCGGTAGAATGAGCGGCTGTGCGAACCCTTGCAGTGAGCAGTCGCTGAGCCGATGGACCCCCTGATCATCACCTGTACGGCGGGACGTATCGCCCCTGGCCGCGGCTCCGGCCATACCGCCGCGGCCGTCGCGCAATCAGCGTATGAGGCCTGGAAGGCAGGGGCCAGCATCGTCCAGGTTCGGGCAGTCAGCACCTCGGCCGACCTGGGCGTGGGCGGTCCGCGGACTCAGCTGCAGGACTGGATCGAGCTGCGCGACCGCATTCGCGACAAATGCGACATCATCCTGCACTTTGGCGTCGCCGCCATGACCGTGGACGAGCGCATTCAGGTGCTGGAGCTGGGGCCCGATATGGCCTCTCTGCTGCTCGGTAACCACGACCTCAAACACGAGACCGGCGGCAACCTGTACGCGCTGCGCACGCGCGAGGACAACGTGCGGCTCGTCCAGACGCACGTAGACAAGGGCGTGAAGCCCGAGTTCGAGGTGTTCCAGACCGGCAGCGCCTGGAATATGCGTTATATCCTGGAGCAGGTGGCGGTGCCGAAGCCCTACTGGTGCACCCTGTTCCTGGGCTGGCCCGGCGGTGAATGGTCGCCGGCCACGCCGCGCGAGCTGGAAAGCAGGGTGTCCGTCCTGCCCGAAGGCGCGATGTACACGACCAGCGTCATCGGCGACGAACAGACGGCCATCTCGGCGTTGTCCATCCATATGGGTGGTCACGTGCGCGTGGGCCACGGGGACTATTCGAACTACCGGCCGGGCGTGCCCGGCGAGAGCAATGCCCAGTTCGTGGCCCGCATCGTCCGCCTCGCGGACGAGCTCAGCCGCGACGTTGCGACGCCCACGCAAGCGCGGCAGCTGCTGGGCCTGAAGCCGCGCTATTAGACTCCCTCTCTGCCGCAGCGGACCGGGCAGGGGAGAGGCACCCCCGATCCTCCTATAGATGTCAAGACCCCAACGGAAGAGTGAAAAGGGCTTCACGGGCAATGCTGCAAGGGACGTTACGGTACGACGGAAACGACCTAATGTGCTGAGCACAGAGGCTGAGGAACGAGCCGCTGGTGTCGTGGGTTGGCGAGTTGGTAGCCGCCATTAGGAGGCTTGGATGAGCTCGTCGAAGGTGATGGGCTCGGCACAGCACGGGCACAGACCGCCGCGTCCGAGCCGGCGGCAGAACGTGAGGCAATCCTGGCAATATTGGGTGCCGAGGAGACGGACCTGGCAGTCGGGGCACTCGTACACCGTGGTGTCGCGCCGTGAGCGCCCTGTGGGGATGGGCGGTAGAGTGGGCGCAGTCTGGTGGCGTTGGCGCCAGCCGGCCTGGCGGCAGGCCTCCGAGCACACGCCCCGCACGCAGCCGTTACGGAAACGTTACGCGACGGCACCGTCGGCCAGGGTCGTCTCGCTCGCGGGCGTGGCGCTGAGCACGCGGTAGATCTCCCTGGCGACGTAGCGCTTCAGGCAGCGGATGATGTCCCGTTTGGATCTGCCCTGGGCGGTGCGGCGGGCCATGTAGTCTTTGGTGGTCTGGTCCCAGCACAAGCGGACCAACACGATGCGGTAGAGCGCGGCATTGGCCTGGCGATCCCCGCCCCGGTTGAGTCGATGGCGGGAGACCTTGCCTGACGAGGCCTCGACCGGCGCCACCCCGCACAGCATGGAGAAGCCCGCCTCGGAGTGCAACCGCTCGGGGTTGTCCCCGGCAGCCACGAGCAGCGCACCGGCCGAGTCGGTGCCCACGCCGAACAGGGCCACGAGGGCGGGGGCTGCCTCGGCGACCAACTGGTCGAGGCTGCTAGCCAGTCCAGCCGCCTCCTGACTCAGGGACTGGTAGCGAGCGGCCAGGCTGCGCAAGGCGGCTTTGGCAGCCGCGGTCGGGGTGGTGAGCGGGCCAGGGCGCAGCCGGGCGCACTTCTGCACCAGCGTGCCCCCCGACAACGTGCGCAACAACTCGCGTAGTTCGGCTGGTGCGGTGACCACCACCGCCTGCAAGGCGTTCATGGCCTGGGTCCGCGCCTTCAGGGCGGTCTTGCGTGCGACGCGCAGGACCCGGACCATCTCGACCCTGTCGTCGCCTGACTTAGGCAGCCCCATGGCGTCTCCAGAGAGCACCGCTGAGGCCGCCGCATCGGCATCAGCGGGATCGGACTTGCCGTGGCGTCGCCTGGTTTGGCGGTCGGGGCGGCTGACCTCGAACACCGCCACATCCTGGGCTGCCAAATAGCGGGCCAGTCCCGCCCCCCAGCTGCCCGTGCCCTCGACCCCGAACGCCTCCACTTGCCCCAGGCTCCTCGCCCACGTCAGCAACTCCCGGTGGCCAGCGGGTGTTGTGGGGACGATCTTGGCGGCGCCCAGTCTCCGGCCGAGGTGGTCCTTGGCGCGGGCCACGTGGGTGTCTTTGTGGGTGTCGACGCCCACCGTCACTCGCAGCACATCGTCTTGTGTCATCCTGTCCTTGCCATCGCTTCCCTCTCTGTGATCGATGGTCACGACTGCCTGGGCGGGCGGACAGTACTGTGAAGGGGCTTTGAGCCAGCCTCCTATCAGGTCACTGCTCGCCCCGGGCAGGTCGTGCCTGGTGGTGGTCCCAGCCCGGGTCGACAGATCGGGGGCAGGGCACGAAGCCGGTAGTAGTCTGGGTCAGACCCGGGCTGCGACCACTCCCACATCATCACAGTAGTAGTCGGAGGTCGGGAAAGCCGGCCACATGGCGAAGGGGAAC
>DAIUFO010000173.1:0-2843 GCA_036844545.1 Chloroflexota bacterium | reverse complement strand
CCTCTCTGCCGCAGCGGAGAGGGCAGGGGAGAGGCACCCCCGTAGTTCCCTCTCCCTTCGGAAGGGAGAGGGAACTACGGGGGGCTATTTGAGGCTGGCGGCGTACTGCTGGTGCTCGGGACGCTCGGCGAAGTAGGTGCGCTTGGTGCGCGGAAAGCCCTGCAGCTCCTCGTAGATGGCGACCGTGCACCACTCCATCCATTCGCGGCCGTAGGGCTCGCGGCCGTGGCGCATGCGGAAGGGGCCTTCCGGCGCCAGCCAGCGGGTGATGCGCTGGCCCGTCTCCTCGGCCGTCCAGCCCTTGGCGGTGGCGTCGCGCACGTCCTGGACCCACTCGCCGATGTACTCACGGAAGAGCTTGAGATAGGGCAGGTCCGCCAGGGGGCCATGAACCGGCACGATGACGTTCGGCTGCAGGGCGATCATGCGATCCATTGAGTCCAGCCAGTTGAGGATCTCGGAGCCCCACATGGCCGGCATGATCTCGCGCGAGATGTTGCCGCCGGCCATCATCACGCCTTCCTTGGGGACCCACACCACCGTCTGGTTCGGCGTGTGCCCGGCCATGTGAATGACCTGGATCTCCTGCTCGCCCATGTAGATGTTCAGCTGCTCGGTGTAGGTCAGGTTGGGCGGCATCAGCTCATATTCGTCGGGAATCGGCGGCGTGCCGGGGTACATGCGCTCGTTGCGCTCGCGGACGTGCTGGGCCGACTTCAACGAGGCCGTGAACTGATCGCGGGTGCCCTGATGGGAAACGATGATCGTCTCCGGCGCGAAGAACCAGTTGCCGATGATGTGGTCGCCGTGGTGCTCGCAGTTGATGAGGTACTTCGGGCGGCCGTGCCTCAGGATCTCCGCCTTCCAGGCCTCGATGTCGATCGGGCGCTCGGGCGCGTCGACCATGACCACTCCCTCGGAGGTGATGACCGCCGACGGGTTGGGTGTGTGCTCGTCGATGAACACGATCACGTTGTCTGTGAGCTTTTGCAAAAAGGTCCTCTCCGTGTCTCAGGCTTGCAGAACAGCCTACTACACGGCCTGGGCGGCCTCCGCGCTGTGTCTAAGATCGGCAGCAGCCCATGATGACGGTCAGCAAAGACGCGCGTTCAGCGCGCGTCGCCATGTTCAACGCCAACAAACTCAACTGGGTTTCTTCGGGTCGAATTGCTCGTCCGGGCGCTTCGTCACCAAGGCGCCCGACCGCTGGTCGGGCAGCTGGGAGGACAACGTCCGGCTGGCCCGGATGGCCGACGAGTCCGGGATCGATTTCATGCTGCCCATCGGCCGCTGGAAAGGCTACGGCGGCGAGACCGACTATCAGGGCGCCAGCTACGAGACGATCACCTGGGCCACCGGTCTGCTGGCGCTGACCGAACGCATCACCGTCTTCGGGACGGTGCACGCGCCGCTGTTTCCGCCGCTTATTGCGGCCAAACAGATCGTCACTGCCGACCACGTGGGCAAGGGCCGCTTCGGCCTGAACATCGTCTGCGGCTGGAACGAGGGCGAGTTCGACATGTTCGGCGTCAAGGCCGGGGACCACGAGTCGCGCTACCGCCAGGGCCAGGAGTGGTTCGACGTCCTCAAGATGACCTGGCAACAGGACGACTTCTCCTTCAAAGGCGAGTTCTTTGATCTGAAGGGCGTGCGCGAGAAGCCAAAGCCCTGGGGCGGCGGCTGGCCGCTGACCATGAACGCCGGCGCATCGGGCGACGGACGGGCGTTCGCGCTGCGCAACTGCGACGCCTGGTTCACCAGCGTACGCCTGGCGTCGATGCACCAGGCGACACTGGAGCAGGCCGCGCTCGTGGTGCAGGCCGCGCAGGCCGACGCCAGGGCGATGGGCAACGAGATCGGCGCGTACACAGTCGGCACGATCGTTTGCCGGCCAACTCGCCAGGAGGCGGAAGAGTATTATCGCTACGCCGCCGACGAATGGGCCGACTGGTCGGCCATCAACAGGATCCTGGCGATGAAGGGCTATGACAAACGTCCGCCAGAGGAGGTCGAGCGCTTCAGGCGCGAGTACGCGCAGGGCAACAGCGGCCTGCCGTTCATCGGCAGTCCCGACGAGGTGGCCGATCGCATGCGCCAGCTGAGCGAGGCAGGCTTCAGCGGCCTGGGCATGTCCATGGTCAACTACGCCGCGGAATTCCCCTACTTCCGTCAGGAAGTGCTGCCACGGCTGGAGCGGATGGGTCTGCGGGCGCCTGACTCAGCCGGCTGAGTCACCGGGCAGGGGCACATTGTCCGAGAATGCCGCCACTCCCTCCGACTGTCTTGAGGCCCCAGGCGCTCCCAGGCGGGTAGCAACGTCTACCGGACACGAATCCGTTCTCATCCAGGTCGTCGTTAGCGATCAGGCCGGCTACTCAACTCCGCCGTCTCCAGGTTCCCGGAGCGATTCCGCCGTCGGCTTCGTGTACTTACCGACCACCGCTGGAATGAAAGCTTGTCGCCGGCCCGCCAGTGATGTTTTGGACGACGCACACTCCAACTCGTGAAACATCGACGCCTAGCCCCGCTGTCGCCAACGTATACTGGCCGGCATCAGCAATCAAGGAGAGTTAGATGGCAGGTCAGCGGGTGTCAGAGGCGCAGTTTGGCTCCGACTACATCGTAGAGATGCTGCGTGCCCTAGGCATCCCTTACACGGCATTCAACCCAGGGGCCACGTTCCGTGGGATCCACGACTCGCTGGTCAACTTCGGGGATGCTGCTAGCCCAAGGGGCTTCCTTGCGGATCTTGGGCCGAGCTCGACATTAGCTGCGCAGAACGTTACCGCCGCCCTCGTAGGACAGCTGATTGCCCAAAACCCGAGAGCATTCCAACTGAATCC
>DAIUFO010000172.1:0-7880 GCA_036844545.1 Chloroflexota bacterium | reverse complement strand
CGGGCCAATCAAGATCGGCATGCTGCTGCCGCGGACGGGTGGCCTGGCTAACCTCGGCACGGACAACCTGGACGCATTCAACCTGTACATGGATACCATCAACCACACCGTTGCCGGCCGGAAAGTCGACGTCACCGTGGGCGACACCGCTGGCCAGGCGGATGTGGGCCTCAACAAGGCCAAGCAGCTGGTGGAAAACGACAAGGTATCGGCGCTGATGGGCCTCACCGCCACGCCGGTAGGCTACGCCGTGGCCGGCTACGTCAAGGACGCGCACGTGCCGCTGATGATTACCGAGAACAGCGGCGCTCAGTCGCTGACGAGCGACCCCAAGTTCAAGAGCCCCTATCTCACGCGCTTCACCCAGAACGCCACGATCGTGCTCGATCCGGCCGCCGACTGGGCCTACAAGCACGGCTGGCGCAAGGCCATTCTGCTCTGCTCGGACTACGGCGCCGGGCTGGAGAATGCCGCGACCTTCGCCAGCAGCTTCATCCGGCTCGGCGGCTCGATCGTCCAGGAGCTGTATCCGCCGGTGGGCACGACCGACTTTGGGCCGTATCTCACCCAGCTCAAGCAGGGCGCCGATTTCGTCCTCGCCTTCTTCCCGGGCGTCGACGGCCTGCGCGCCATGCAGCAGTACGGCAACTATGGCCAGAAGCAGTATCCCCTGCTCGACTCATTTGGCGCCATGACGACCGGCTCCAATCTGCCGGACCTGCAGGATAAAGCCGTAGGCGTTATCGGCGAGCAAGTTTGGAGCCAGGCCGCGGACTCACCCGAGAACAAGGCCTTCCTAAAGGTGTGGGAGGCGAAGTATCCGGGCCGCTATCCGTCCACCGACGCCGCCATGGGTTACAGCGCCGCCCAGATCCTGGAATCCGCCCTTAACACGGTGAAGGGCAACGTCGAGGACACGCAGGCCTTCCTCAACGCGCTCTACGGCATCAACGTCAAGACGGCCAAGGGGCCGATGAAGCTCGACGCCGACCACGACATCGTCGAGAATCTGTACGTGTACCAGATGGAGAAACAGGCCGGCCGCTACGACCAGAAGCTGCTGGACACCTACACCGGCGTGTCCAAGTCCTGGATTCGCAGCCCGGACGAGCTGGCCCATTTCCCCTTCGGCAAGCTCAAAGGCAAGCTGGTGGGTATGACCAAGGACCAGGTGGAGCAGCTGGCCAAGGGCTGACCGGGGATCGAGGCAGCGACGATGTTTGCTTCGAGTTTGCCGAAGCCGGAGTAGCGACCAGCGCTGGGTTCCCTCTCCCGCCGCGGCGGGAGAGGGAATCACTTGCGTTCGGCTTCGGGGTGAAGCATCAGGTAGCCGGCCAGGACGATGATGCCGACCACGATGCAGCTATCGGCGACGTTGAACCACGGCCAGCGCAGGTTGCCGATGCCGACGTCGATGAAGTCGACGACGTAGACGTGCTGGAAGCGGTCAACCAGGTTGCCGATGGCGCCGCCGAGCTGCATGCCCAGGCAGACGGTGAGCAGGTGGTTGTTGCGCGGCAGGTAGCGGTAATAGCCGGCGGAAACGACGACCACCACAGCGGCGATGACCAAGTACAGGATCCATTGGTTCTGGAGCACCCCGAAAGCGGCGCCGGTGTTGTGGCTGAGGGAGAAGCGCAGGACGCTGCCGACCACGTCCACTGACTCGCCCGGAACCTGGGACAGCTTGGTTTCGGCCAAGTTCTTGGTGACGCGGTCCAGGGCGAAGACGATGGCGGCAACTGGGAGAATGACCGGCAGGAGGGAGGCCAGCGAGCGCTTAGGCTGCGTATGGGTTCCCTCACCCTGACCCTCGCCCGCCGCGGCGGGCGAGGGGATCTTTGGTGGGCTAGGCTCGGATGAGCTCGAGGCTGATTCGCTCGCCATCGATATCGCCTTCCCATGGGTGGCCGTTACCTTGCAATACGGGGGTGAAGTCCAGCGCCAGCGTCTCGGCGCAGATGGTGGTGTGGTACTTGTCGACGACGCTGGCCCAGGCTTTGCCGGCTTGGAAGCGGACGTGGATGCGGTCGGCGATGTCGAAGCCGGCATCCTTACGGAGGTCATTGACCTTGCGGCTGAGCTCGCGGGCACGGCCTTCCAGCGCCAGCTCGGGCGTGATGGTGGTGTCCAGGGCGACGAGGACGTCCTGGTCGCCGGCGACCTCGTAGCCCTCCTTGCCCTTAAGGCTGACGAACACCTCGTCAGGGGCCAGCTCGACGCCGGCGGCACGGTAACCGCCACCGGGCAGTGGCTCCATCTGGCCGCCTTCGACGGCGGCGCGGACCGCGGGCATCTTGGGCCCCAGCTTGCGACCGAGCAGGGGCAGGTTGGCCTTGTAGCTGCGTTCGGCCAGGCTTTCGGCGCCGGCCGGCTCGACGGCCTTGACGTTCAGCTCGTCTTTCACCAGGTCTTCCAGATCGGCGGGCCAACGGTTGCTGTCGCCCAGGGCGATCTTGAGCGAGGGCAGCGGCTGGCGGACCTTGACCTTGGAAGCGTGGCGGGCAGCCAGGCCAAGCTCGACGACACGGCGGACCAGCGCCATGTCCCGCTCGAGGTCGCGATCGACGAGCGACTCGTCGGCCTCGGGATAGCGGCAGTGGTGGATGCTGCTGTCTGCCGAGGAATCCGCGGTGCGGACCAGGTTCTGGTAGATGTTCTCCGATAGGAAGGGCACGATGGGAGCGATCAGCTTGGCCAAGGTGACCAGCGCCTCGTACAGCGTGAGGTAGGCGGAGGCTTTGTCGGCGTCGTCCTCGGCCTTCCAGAAGCGGCGGCGGCCGCGGCGGACGTGCCAGTTGGACAGGTCCTCGTCCAGAAAGCGCTCGAAGGCCTGGGCGAAGGGCGCCACGTCACAGCTCTCGAAGGCGCGCCTGGCCTGGCCGATGAGGTCCTGCAGGCGGCTGAGCAGCCAGCGGTCGAGCTTGCTGCGCTTGGCGGGCGGGACACTGACTTTGGAGGGATCGAAGCCGTCGATGTTGGCGTAGGTGACGAAGAAGGAGTAGACGTTCCAGAGGGTCAGCAGGCGACGGCGGACCTCGTCGGCCGGACCGTAACCAAAGTTCAGGTTGCTCTTGAGATTCTGGCTGGCGTACACCCAGCGCATGGCGTCGGCGCCCATCTTCTCGGCGGCGTCGTCGAACCAGATGGCGTTGCCGTGGCTCTTGTGCATGGGCTGGCCGCGCTCGTCGTTCATCTTCTCATAGACCAGGCAAGCCTGGTAGGGCGCCTTGTCCTCGAGGGTGACGCTCATGAACAGCATGGAGTAGAACCACAGCCGGATCTGCTCGCGCATCTCAGAGATCCAGGCGGCGGGATACCACTGCGTCCAGTAATCGGGGTCGGTGCGGTAGCCGAGGGTGGAGAAGGGCACGATGCCGGCGTCCAGCCAGCAGTCGCCCACCTCGCTGATGCGCTCTGTGGGCTTGCCGCACTTCTCGCAGGCGATCTTGATCTCGTCGATCCAGGGGCGATGGAGCTCGGGGAGTTGGCGAGTTTCGAGTTTCGAGTTTCGAGTTTCGAGTTTCAGGACGGCGGTTGGGAGGTTGCCGGTGGGGGCGTAGGTGAACTTTTCGGTGGCGCGGTCGTGAAGGTCCTGGAGGGACTCGACGATGGTTAGGTGGCCGCAGTCGCAGCGGTAGAAGGGCAGAGGCAGGCCCCAGAAGCGCTTGCGGCTGATGCACCAGTCGCGCATGTTGGTGAGCCAGTCCTGCATGAGGTCGCCGGCGTGGGGCGGCACCCAGCGGACTTTGGCGGCCTCGCGTTTCATACGCGGGCGGATCTCGTCGGAGGAGATGAACCACTCGCCGACGAGCCTGAAGACGAGCTCCTCGCCGCAGCGCCAGCACACCGGATAGCGGTGGGGGTACAGCTCGGTCTTGATCAGGTAGCCCTTGGTCCGCAAGCTGTCGAAGACGAAGCCGGCGACCTCGGGCGCGTGGCGGCCGAGCAGATCGCCATAGCCGGCGACGTAGTAGCCGGACTCGTCCAGCGGCGCCAGCACGGACAGGTTGTGCTGCTGTGAGAGGTCGAAATCCTCGGCGCCGCAGCCGGGGGCCATGTGGACGATGCCGGTGCCTTCTTCGTCGGTCACGTCAGCCCAGGGGATGACGTGGTGGTCGACGCCGTGCTGGGCGGGCAGCTCGTCGAAAGGACCGCTGAAACGAAGGCCGACCAACTCCTCGCCCTTCAGTTCGCGGACGATCTCGGCGCTCTTGCCGAAGATGCGGCCGACCGTGCCTTTGGAACAGTAGATGGTTTCGAGTTTCGAGTTTCGAGTTTCGAGTTGGGGACGGACGGCGACGTAGGTGAGGTCGGGGTTGACGGCGGCGGCGGTGTTGGCCGGCAAGGTCCAGGGTGTGGTGGTCCAGACCGCGATGTACTCGCTCTCGCGGCCCTTGAGGGGAAGCTTGAGGAAGACGGACTCGTGCTCGACGTCGCGGTAGCTGTCGATCAGCTCGTGCTGCGAGAGCGACGTGCCGCAGCGGATGCACCACGGCATAACCCGCGTACCCTCGTACAGCCAGCCCTTCTCCTGGCAGCGTTTGAGGAAGTACCAGATGGTCTCGATATTCCGGTCGGACATGGTGAAGTAGGAGTTGTCCCAGTCCATCCAGCTGCCGAGGCGCTTGGTCTGCTCGGTGATGGTGGCGGCGAACTTCTCCACGCGGGCGCGGCAGGCGCGCGAGAACTCGGCCAGGCCGTAGTCGATGATGTCGCGCTTGGAGTTGAAGCCCATGTCCTTCTCGACCTCGACCTCGACCCACAGGCCCTGGCAGTCGAAGCCGTTCTGGTAGCGCAGGCGCTGGCCCAGCATGGCGTGGTAGCGCTGGTAGAAGTCCTTGTAGCCGCGGCCCCAGGCGTGGTGCACGCCCATCGGATTGTTGGCTGTGATGGGGCCGTCGATAAACGACCAGGGTGCGCCTTTGGCGTTCTTTTCGACCAGCTTTTCGAAGGAGCGATCGTCCTCCCAAAAGCGCAAAATCGCCAGTTCGAGGGCGACAAAGTCGGGCTTGGAAGGAACGTCCTGGAAGGGCATAACGCGGGACTACAATGCTAGCAAATGGCCTCTCGCTTTAATGTCAAGACCGCGCAAGCGGTCTGGGACTCGGCGTAGGCGGCGCTAGTATTCGATTGCGATGGCTACCAAGATCCTACTTACGGCTGAGGAGTTTGCGGAGTGCAACCCGGAGGACGGCAAGCTCTATGAGCTTGTGCGTGGAGAGCTAGTTGAAATGTCAAACCCGACGCCGCGCCACGGGGCAGTGTTAGCCGAAGCCGTTTATCTGCTCATGGGCTGGGCCAAACCGACGAAGGCGGGTCTGGTTACGTGCGGCGACCCTGGGTTCATCCTGGAAAGAGCTCCCGACACCGTTAGAGGGCCGGATGTTGCCTTTGTGCGCAAGGAGCGAGCGGCCGATGCGTACGCAGCCCGACCGTGGCCTGAGTTTGGTCCCGACTTCGTTATTGAGGTTCGCTCGCCGAGCAATTCCTGGCGGGAAATGCAGGAGAAGATCGCGATGTTCTTTGCAGCTGGGACCTTGCTGGCATTGGTGTTGGAGCCGGACAAGTTCGCTGAGGTGCACCGGCCGGGGCAGGAGCCCGTTCGGCTGGAGTTGAACGACACGTTCTCGGCCGAAGACGTGCTGCCCGGCTTCGAGTGCAAGGTGGCGGGCTTCTTCCCGAAGCTTTAGCCCTTCTCCTGCACCAGGACGCGGAAAGCGCCGAGGCCTTTCGGATCGAGCAGGGTGATGGCGGCTTGGCGAGCGGCGACGTAGGCGGATGGGTCCGGCGCTTCGCGCTGGAGGGCGACGAGCAGCTCGCCGATGCCGTGTTGGGCCAGGAAGTCGGCCTGGGTGGTGAAGGTGGTGGTGCGGAGGCCGTGAGACTCGCCGAGCGCCATCAAGCTCGTGAAGTCGACGTGGGCGGTCATGTCCTTGTGGCCGATGTGCTCGTAGGGATTGTCGTTGGCAGTGTGCTGGTAGTAGGTCAGGAAGGTCCCCTGAGGATGGCCGGTGAACAGCGCCTCGGCGTCGTAGCCGTAGTCGATGGTTAGGACGCGGCCCTTCGCCAGGCGGGCGTAGGCCGCCGACATGAGGTCGACGGCGTCGAGGTTGACCTCGGCCTCTCCAGCGGGCTGCAGCCCTAAGCGAGCGAAGTATGCGGTGAGACGGGGAGTGGAGTAGGCGCCCAGCTCCTCGCTGAAGTCGGCGCGGACGTAGCGCTCCTGGTCGCGGACGAGGCGGTGGACGGGTAGGGCGTCCAGCAGCTCGTTGCTGATGACGGTGCCTTCGAAGTACTCAGGGAATTCGTCGAGCCAACGGACGGGTTCCCTCACCCTAGCCCTCTCCCGTTGCGACGGGCGAGGGGACAGAAGATGCTGCTGGCGGCGGCGGAAGTCGGGGCTGCGCTCGACGATTGTGTAGTCGAACTTGGGGGCAAGCTGCACAGCCAGAGAGCCGTCGCCGGCGCCCAGCTCGAGCACCGGGCCAGAGCCGATGAAGCGGGCCAGGCACTGGCCGAACAGCGGCGAGAGCTGGGGGCTGGTGAGGTAATCGCCGCGCTTGCCGGTCTTCTCGCCGGGCGCGGAATAGTAGCCGAGCTGGGGGTGGTAGAGCGCCAGCTCCATATAATCGCGAAACGGGATGCGCCCTCCGGCGCGCTCGATGGCTCGGCGGATGTCGCCAATGAGCTGCTGATTTCCGTCGGGAGGTGCTTCGCTGGACATCCGCAAGATCGGGGTGGTCGGCAGCGGCCAAATGGGCGGGGGCATTGCCCAGGTGTGCGCCGCGGCCGGTTTCCAGACTATAACCCACGACCTGTTCCTGACGCGGGACAACCCCAAGGTGGGCATCGGCGCCATCCGGAGCCGGCTGGAGCGCCAGGTGGGGCAGGGCAAGCTCGATCAGTCGGCCATGAACGCCACGCTGGCCAACCTCTCCGACACCACCCGGCTGGAAGACCTGGCCGGCTGCGACCTCGTGATCGAAGCGGTGATCGAGCGGCTGGAGGACAAGGCCGTGGTGTTCCGCACGTTGGACCAAGCCTGCCCAGCCCACACCATCCTGGCGACGAACACGTCGTCCATCTCGATCACCGAGATCGCCAAAGAGACCAAGCGACGGGATCGAGTGATTGGCACGCACTTCTTCAACCCGCCGCCGGTAATGCCGATCGTGGAGATCGTGCAGGGGCTGGAGACGTCGGACGAGACGCTGGCCAACGCCAAAGACTTTGTGAGCAGGATCGGCAAGCGCTCGATCTTCTCCAAAGACAGGGCTGGCTTCATCGTCAACTATCTGCTGATCCCATACCTGCTGGACGCGATGCGGATGTACGAGAACGGCTGGGCCGCGCGCGAGGACATCGACGACGGCATGAAGTACGGCTGCGGCCTGCCCATGGGGCCGCTGGTGCTGTCCGACTTCATCGGCCTGGACACGATCTATTACATCGCGTTGGTGCTGCTGGAGGAATTTCGTGAGCCTAAGTACGCCCCGCCGCCGCTGCTGAAACGGATGGTCCTAGCCGGCCGACATGGCCGCAAGAGTGGCAAGGGCTTCTACGAGTATTAGGGCTGCTCGTGCTACGGTGTAGAACATGGCTAGTGTGGGTGTACGGGAACTCAAGCAGAACGCCAGCGCGGTGCTCCGCCGGGTAAAGGCAGGCGAATCGATCGAGGTCACGCAACGCGGCCAGCCGGTGGCCCGCATCGTGCCGATACGGCCGATGAACATACTCGACCAGATGGTGGCGGAAGGGCGCGCAACCAGAGCGGAATTCGATCTCGTGGAGTGGCTGAAGGATAATCCTCCGCTGCCGGTACCACCTGGGATGCCCACGTTGTCCGAGGGCCTGGCCGAAATGCGCGCGGATGAGCG
>DAIUFO010000171.1:7497-8029 GCA_036844545.1 Chloroflexota bacterium | reverse complement strand
CAGCGGGAGAGGGCGAGGGCAGCCTGAACGCCGGCTGGCGTGGTTTCGACATGTCCGAGAACCCGCCCCGTCACTGCGCCGTCACAGACGCTAACGCCAACGTGTCGGTGCCCTCACCCTGCCCTCTCCCGCTGCGGCGGGCGAGGGTTGTTCCACTACCGCTTGGCAGGTTTACCTGGCTGGAGCGTAGATGTCGCGTCGACGACCCCGCCACACGAGCTAGTCCCGGCCCATTACCTTTCGGTACAGCTCGTCGGAGCTCCATCTGGGCTGTGAGTCCTCACCCGCGGAACTGCCCCGCCCCATACTGTGAAATTTTCGCCTCGGTTCCTGGGCAATCAGCCGGTGGATAGCCTCCCGCACGAGCTTGGCTTGCGCATGCCCCGTTTCGGCCGACAACCGCCGCAAGCCATCCACCGAGGCCTGGTCTAAGTAGACAGTCGTCTTGCGCATAGCAGAAGATAGAGTACCCACCTATTCACGCTCTAGCGTGCGCCGCACGGCGGCGACGATCGCGGCCTTGTCCGGCAGG
>DAIUFO010000171.1:0-7487 GCA_036844545.1 Chloroflexota bacterium | reverse complement strand
CGGGGACGGGCGCGAACGGCGCGCCGACGCGTTCGATCGGCGCCTCGAGGTAGTCGAAGGCCGCCGACTGGAGCTGAGCGGCGATCTCGGCGCCAATGCCGCCTGGCACCACCGCCTCGTGGACGATGACGGCGTGGCTGGTCTTGCGGACTGACTCGGCCAGGGCGGCAAGATCGAGGGGCTGGACTGTGCGGGGGTCGACGACCTCGGCCTCGACGCCTTGGGCGGCCAGCTCCGACGCCGCTTCCAGCGCTACGCGGACCATTCGGCCGGTGGCAATCACCGTCACGTCTTTGCCTTCCCGGCGCACGCGGGCTTGGCCCAGCTCGTAGGAACTGGGCGGCGCCAGATCAGCGGGATCTGCCTGGTAGTAGAGCGCCCGGTGTTCGATGAACACCACCGGGTTGTCGTCGCGGATGGCAGCGCGCAGCAGGCCGCCGGCTTCGGCGGCGGTGGACGGCATGAGCACCTTGAGCCCTGGCACATGGGCCAGCCACGCTTCCAGGCTCTGAGAATGGTGCGCGCCCCAGGCGCCCGATACGCCGCACGCGGTCCGGATGGTGAGCGGCACCCGCAGCTGGCCGCCGGACATGTAGCGCAGCTTGGCGGCGTGGTTCACGAGCTGGTCCATGGCCAGGGTGATGAAGTCCACGAACATGATCTCGACCACCGGCCGCAGGCCCTGCAGCGCCGCGCCGATAGCCAAGCCCACGACGGTGCCCTCGCTGATGGGCGTGTTGATGACGCGGTTCTGGCCGAACTCCTCGACCAGGTCCTTAGTGGCGCCGTACGGGCCCCCAACCGCCACGTCCTCGCCGAGAATGTAGACATTCGGGTCTTGCCGCATCTCCTCTCGCAGAGCGTCATTGATCGCCTGCAAGAAGGTTGTCCCTTTTGATGGGGAGCTCATGCCCATATTCCGTGCATTCGAATAGTGAATTGCTGGATGAGAGAAGCGAGAGGCCGAACGGCCGAACCCTCTCCTGTCGCAACGGGAGAGGGTAGGGTGAGGGCACCTACTCCGTCGGAAGTGCGGAGGCTCCGGCGCGGTAGGCCGCGGCCTGCGTGTGCGTTGGGAGGATTCTTGGCTGGGTGGTGGGTGCCCTCACCCCAGCCCTCTCCCGCTGCGGCAGGAGAGGGTGTCATGCGTACACCTCGCTGGCAACGTCCTCAGCCCGGGCTGGCTCACTCGACCGTGCGAAAGCCTCAGCCCGGCTCACGACCTCGCGGACCTCGGCCTCCACCTGCGCCTGCTGATCCGTAGAGAGCAGCCCCTGGCCCTCGGCCCAGGCGCTGAACCGCGGGATGGGATCTTTCGCCTTCCAGTCGGCCATCTCGCTCAGCTCGCGGTATTTGTTTGGGTCGCCCTCGTAGTGGCCGCGCAGGCGATAGGTCAGGCACTCCACCAGCGAGGGGCCCTCTCCAGACCGCGCGCGAGCCATTGCCGGAGAGGCTGCTTCGAGCACGGCCAGCAAGTCGTTGCCGTCGATGGTCAGCGCTGGGATGTGGAACAGCGTGGCGTGCTCGCTGGCGCGTTCGACCAGCGTATGGGCCGAGATCGGCGTGAACTCGGCGTAGCCGTTGTTCTCGCAGATGAACACCACCGGCAGCTTCCACAGGCTGGCGATGTTCAGCGACTCCGAGAAGGAGCCGCTGTTCATCGCGCCGTCGCCGAAGAACACCACCGCCACGTTGCCTTGCTTAGCTTCCTTGAAGGACAGCGCCGAGCCCAACGCCAGCGGGATCGTGCCGCCGACCACGCCCGTGGCCGTCATGAACGACACCTCCGGCGCCGACAGGTGCATGCTGCCGCCTTTGCCGCCGCAGTAGCCGCTGGCTTTGCCGGCGATCTCGGCCATCAGCCGGCCGGGCTCGGCGCCCTTGGCCAGCGCGTGGCCGTGCGCTCGGTGGCCGGAGTACATGGCGTCCTCCCGGCGAAGCAGCGAGCCGACGGCCGCGGCGACCGCTTCCTGGCCAATGCTCAGGTGCAGCAGCCCGGCGATCTCCACCTTGGCGTACATCTCCGAGATCTTCTCCTCGAAGGCCCGGATAAGGGACATCGTTCGCAGCAGCGACTCTGCCGTCGCCTGGTCGATTTGTGCAGCCATCGTTAACCGCACCATGGTAGCGTTGCCTGGTGCGCGACACCTCGATGAAGCCAGTCTGGGCCGCCGCCGGCCTCATCCTGAGCCTGGCCGCGTGCGGCGGAGCGGCTGCGCCGGCCAGCGCGCCCGCGAGCAGCGCCGCGGCCAAGCCGGCGGCGAGCGCGTCAGCCAAGCCGTCCGCGGCGGCGGCAGCCAGCGGCACGGCGGGCGGCAGCCACCTGGAGATGGCCAACAGCAGCCTTTCCGGCGACTCCATCCCGCTGTGGGTGGCGAAGGACGGTGGCTACTTCCAGAAGAACGGCCTGGACGTGAACATACAGCTCATCTCGGGCGCCGCGGCGTCCATGTCCACGCTGATCTCGGGCAAGGTCGAGTTCGGCAACCTGGGCGGATCGGCAGTGATCACGTCGGCCGCCGGCGGCGCCGACACGGTCATCCTGGCTTCGAACTCCCCGGTGATGCCCTACAAGCTGTACGTCCCGGCCGACATCAAGACCGCCGCCGACTTGAAGGGCAAGAAGGTCGATCTCGGCACCATCGGCTCGGCGGTCGACGTGGCCACCAAGCTCGGCCTGCGCCAGCTGGGTCTCGACCCGGACAAAGACGTCGTGTACGTGACCACCGGCTCGCACCAGGCGGCCACCACAGCACTCCTGAACGGCGCTATCCAGGCCCGCATGGACAACCCCCCAGGCTCGGTCGAGCTCGACGCCCGCGGCTTCCATCCGCTGCTCGACATGGCCGCCCAGAAGATCCCCGCCGCCAACAGCACGCTGGTCGTCACGCGCGCCTACCTCAACGTCAACGCCCACAAGGATGTGGCCCAGAAATTCGTCGACTCCGTCGTCCAGGGCACTGCCAGGGCGCGCGCCGATAAGCCCTTCACCGTCAAGGAGCTGCTGAAGTACTACAAATCGGACGACCAGCACGCCATGGAAGTGGCCTACGACTTCTGGGTCGGCGAGGTCATCCCGGCGCTGCCGTTCGCCAAGCCCGACCAGTTTACGGACACGAAGAACGACCTGGCCAAGCAGAATCCCAAGGTAGCCGACGTCGACGTGGCCAAGCTGCTGGACCCCTCCTTCGTCCAGAGCGCCGCGGACCGGGGACTGGACAAGAGCTGAGCGGTTGATGCTGGAGGAGCTGCTGTCGGCTCCGACCAAGCGGCGGCGGCTGATAGCGGCCGCGGCGGCCGAGCTGGGGACCGAGCCAGCGGACATGCTGGTCAGCGCCGGCACCGAGGCGGTGGTCCTGACCAGCATGCTGGCCGGCGAGCTGCGGCTGCCGATGGCCTATCTCCGGCCGAAGCCAAAAACCCACGGCCGGCAGCAGCGTGTCGAAGGCGAGCTGCGCGGCGCGCACATCGTGCTCATAGCCGCCAACGCCGAGCCTGAAGCGATCCGCGACTACACCGAGCTGGTGGCGGCGAATGGCGGGCAGGTATCCCGCGTACTGGTAGCAAAGATGCTTCCCTCGCCCGCCGCAGCGGGAGAGGGTCAGGGTGAGGGAGCCCACCCTCACCCTAGCCCTCTCCCGCCAGCGGGCGAGGGGACAGCGCGCATCCTGTTGGATATCGGCGCGGTCATCATCAGGCAGGAGCCATTCCGCTACGCCTCCGGCCTGCTGAGCCCGATCTACACCGACTGCCGGCTGCTCATCTCTCATCCCGAGCAATGGCAGGCAGTCCTGGAAGGCTTGGCTGCCAAACTGCGCGGCGCCACGTTCGACGCCATCGACGGCGTCGCGACCTCCGGCATCCCGCACGCCAGCGTGCTGGCCTATCGCTTGGACAAGCCGCTGGCCTATGTCGGCGACGGCGCCATCGCCGGTGCGCCCGCCAAGAGCAGCCAGCTCGTAATCGTGGAGGACCTGGTGACCACCGGCAAGTCGGTGCTGGAGGCGACCAACATCCTTCGTGCGAACGGCATGCGCGTCGATCGCTGCTTCGCCATCTTCACCTACGACCGCCGCCAGCCGAGCCTCGAGGCGGCAGGCGTCGCCTTCGAGCCGCTCAGCGATCTGGCAACCCTACTCGAGGTCGGCCTGGCGGCGGGCTGCTTCGGGCCAACCGAGCGCGATGCCGTGCTCGCCTGGCGGCGCGACCCACAAGACTGGACCGCCCGCCACCCTTTGTCATGCTGAACGCAGTGAAGCATCCGTCGCCCCTGGCTACGGATTCCTCGCTTCGCTCGGAATGACAAAGGCAGGCTCGCTATGATTGGCCACACAAGCACATGGCTGCCATCTCGCCCGTTCAGCCTACCGGCCCTGCGCCGCGTCAGGGCAATATAGGCGGCAACCTGCTGGCCATCGTCGGCATCACGCTGGTATTCGGATCGGCGCTGCTCAGCGTCAATAATGTGCTGCTCGACATGGCGCGCGCCAGTTGGAGCAGGATCCTGCTCATCCAAGGCTCATTCGATCCGACACTCGATGCCCAGCAGCTCTACCAGTTGGCCTCCCGCACTAGGGCATTCGACCAGAGCGGCGGCGGGCTGCCGGAGCTGCTGGATACCGGCAAGATCAAGCAGTACGACGGCCGGATCATCCAGCAGGCCGCCCAGGAGCACCGCTTGACCCTGCCGGCCATCTTCTTCAAAGACCTGCCGGGCAGCTAACTGCCAAGCTGCTGGCTCAGCTTGGCCTGAGTCATGCCTACCCACTTGCCCTTGTTCGTGCCTGACTTCAGCCTGGCGATCTGCTCGGGCGTGAAGGTGCCGAACTGGCTCTGCAGCGGGTAGGTCTGGAGCAGCTTCTGGCCCATGCTGCCGTTGGCCTGCTTGCCGATCTGCAGCATGTAGGTGTTCTGGACCACGTCGTGGAACTTGTCCAGCTTGACCGGGCCTTTGGCCGTCTCGAGGTCCGTGGCGTACAGCGCGTCCATGAATGGCTGGGTGTTCTCGACGGCCCCGTTCACCTTCTTCAGCGCCGCGGCGATGACCTGGGCGCCCGAGTAAGCCTGGATCACGTTCGAGGACACGATGCGCCCCGGATATTTGGCCTGCCAGGCCTTGGTCAGCGCTTGGAACTGTTCGGTGCTGGCGATGGGGTTGGCGTAGGCGCTGGCCACCACGCCATCGGCCTTCTCCTTGAGCTGGGCCAGGTTGGTGGGCTCGGTCATGACGTTCAAGTAGTCCAGCACCTTGAGCTTGCGCTGGGCAGCATAGTTCTGGTACTGGTCCATGAAGCGCAGCCCGTCAACGCCGGGCAGAAAGGTGTAGACCGCGTCGGCGCCGCCATCGAGCTTGGCCAGGAACGGTCCGAAGTCGGTGGTGCCGAAAGTCGAATGTATCTCCTGGACGACCGTCCCGCCGCGCTTCACGAAAGCCGCGCTGAAGGTGTCGGAGGCCTCGATGCCGCCCGCGTTGTCGATGGTCATGAGGATCACCTTGCGGATGCCATTCGCATACGACCAGTCGGCAATGGGCTCGGCCATGCCCATAGGCGTGAGGGTCAGCCGCACCAGGTAAGGGCTCTGAAAGCGCGGATCGGTGGTCAGGCTCTGGCCATTGCAGCCATCGGTGATGGTGAGCGGCACATGGGCCGCCTTGTCCCAGCCCGCCAGCGCGTAACAGATCGCCGCGTTCAGCACGCCGCCGATGATGTGCACGTGGTCGCTTTCGGCCAGCTGTTTGGCCTTGGTGAGAGCTACGTCAGGCTTGATCTGATCGTCGGCCGAAAGCACCTCGACCTTGCGGCCAGCCACGCTGCCAATCGACTCCATGTACAAGCTGAAGGCGTCGACGCTGTCCTTGCCGGACTGCGCGGTCGTCCCTGTGAGATCGGTGATCAGGCCGATCTTGATCGGGTTGCCCGCCGACCCGGAGGCACTTGGCGCCGCGGAGGCCGCGGGCTTGGCCGAAGCGCTGGCCGGCGGCTGGACGCCACCGGCTTGGCGCTGGCGGGAGCCGCGCTGGACGGTGCGCCGCTGGGCGGGATGCTCGGAGCCGCACTCGGCGCCGCGGCGCCACCACACGCCGCGAGCAGGACACCGGACAGAAGAGCTGCTGCTGTCTTTCGCATGGCGCACATGCTACGCCAATCCCCTCTCCTGCCGCTTTCGCCGTCCGCGTAGGACCGGGAGAGGGCGAGGGTGAGGGAACCTTTACGCATGGGGGGTTGCGTGCGCCATTGGGACGTGGGCTCCCTGCACTTTGGTCCGTACAATCGGCCTATCATGACGCCGGACCTGAGGGCCGCCATCAGCGCCCGGCTCGCTCGCACGCAAACGGAGCTGGGCCAGCGAGGCTGGCATGGGTTGTGGCTGGGCCAGTCCACCAACCTGCGCTACTTGAGCGGAGTGGTCGAGAAGCCCAGCGAGCGGTTGTTTGGGGCCTTCATCCCGGCCCAGGGCGAGCCCGCCCTGATCGTGCCCCGGCTGTACCACGACGAGATGGCCGAGTTGTCCGCCATCGAAACGGTCCATTCCTGGACGGACGAGCAGGGCATGGCCAGCGCCATCGACCGCTGGCTCGACGTCCCATCCGAAGCCACGATTGCCGTGGACCCGCTGCTGCGGGCCAGTTTCTTGTTCCTGCTGCGGGAGCGGCTGCCTCGCGCCAGCTTTGTCTCAGCCGCTCCGCTGCTGGCCGAGATGCGCCTCTCTAAAGATGAATATGAGAAGGCTTGTCTGCGCCGCGCCGCCCAGATGGCCGACGCAGTGATGGCCCAGATCACCAGCCGCTCGCCGGCAGGCCGCGAGGAACGCGACGTCGCCGCCGAGATCGTCCGCTTATTCGAACAGCAGGGCAGCGAGGGTGTGTCGTTCTCGCCAATCGCGGCGGCGGGAGCGAACGCGGCCTTCCCGCACCACATGCCGGACGATACCGTGGTCCAGCCGGGCCAGTGCCTGGTGCTTGACTTCGGCGGCGTGTACCAGGGCTACGCCTCGGACATGACCCGCACCATCTTCGCCGGGGAGCCGCCAGCCGAGATGCGGCGCGTGTACGAGGTGGTCCGAGAGGCCCAGCAGCGAGTCGTGGAGCAGCTCCGGCCAGGCATGCCTGCCCAGGCCGCCGACGCGGTCGCCCGCCGGCACATCGCCGGCGCCGGCTACGGCCAGCGCTTCATCCATCGCCTGGGGCACGGTATTGGCCTGGACGTGCACGAAGCGCCCTACCTGGTGGCCGGGAACGACACCGCCCTGTGGCCGGGAGTGGCCTTCAGCGTCGAGCCAGGCATTTACGTGAACGGCCTGGGCGGCGTTCGGATCGAGGACATCGTGCTCATGGGCGAAGACGGGCCTGAACGCCTCAACCATGCTCCGCGCGAGCTGGTCGCCTTGTGAGCCCTAGTGTGATCCAGATCGTTTTCCTGCACCAACAGGGCTAGTGGGTCACTTCCTGTGGCCATAAATGTTGTGGTCACGTGGCCAGCCTGTGC
>DAIUFO010000170.1:0-8033 GCA_036844545.1 Chloroflexota bacterium | reverse complement strand
GGGTGCAATCGTCTCCCCGGTTGATCTCTACCACAGTGAGGAAGACTACGTATCGCCTGACATCTCGTTCTTCACTGCTCTGCAAGTGGCCAGCCTGCTGGATCAGCAGAAGATTCGGTTGGCGCCGCCGCTGGCCATCGAGATCCTTTCAAAGTCGTCCGTGAAGTGGGACCGCGAGGACAAGCGCGGCTTCTACGAGCGCTTTGGCGTGCAGGAGTATTGGATCGTCGATCCGTTCGAGGAGACCATTCAGGTCATCGACCTGACGACGGGCGCCTCGAGCATGGGCGACCCTGCCGTCTCGAAGGTGCTGCCCGGTTTCAGCGTTCGATGGGAGCAGGTGTTCGAGGGCTAGCGAACAGTTCCAGAACCCCGGCTAGCGAACCACTGGGGAGGGCGCGGATGCGGCGGACGGCTTCATCTGCCCAAGAGGTGGCGACGAGTTCGCGGAACTTGTCTGCGAGGGCGGTCGGCGAGACGGGGTTCTCGGGCTCTCCCAGGGGGTAGGGCTGGCTCGCCTCGAGAAGCTCGCCGGAGCGCAGGCGGATGCTGGCGGCGGCGGGCCAATGGTCGGGGTAGACAGCGTCGAGCGCGGCGTCGCGGTAGCAGACGGCGCGAGCCATGAGGAAGCAGACGCGCGGGTCGTCCACGCTGGCTTGCGTGTACTCCGCCAGGCCGGCTTGGCCGTGAACGAGAGCCGCGGCGGCGGCGAAAGGGGCGCTGAACTGGGCGTCCACGACGTTGCGGGGTTGGCGCTTTTGGTCAATGGGATCGGCCACCAGCAGGTAGCCGCCGCTCAGGACACCGAGACGAATCTCCTCGATGGCCTCTGTGTCCGGGACTTGGTCGCGAAGCTCGAGCATGCAGTCGATCAAGCCGTGGTTGTAGCGGCAGCAGGCGTAGGGCTTGATCGACACCTTCATGACCTGGTGGCCCTGGCCCAACCCCGCCGTCGCCTCTGATGGGTAGGGGTCGTCCGTGTAGGCGTGGAGCAGGCCGAGCGGACCCTCCACGGCCGTGGAGGGTCCCGTGAAGCCTTCCGATGCCAGGCGCGCGGCTACCACGCCGCAATGGGCTGCCCAGCCGGCGTTGAGGCGCTTGATCCAGGCGCCGCCGCTGAGATACTCGAGCGAGCCGGAGGCCATGGTGCCGGCAATGCCCAGGGCGTTGGTGAACCGGACAGCGTCCAGGCCGAGCAGCGACGCCGAGGCCGCGGCAGCGCCGAAGGCGCCCGCCACGCCCGTGGGGTGGAAGCCACGCTTGTAGGCTGAGGCCGGGTTCAGGGCATTGCCGAGGCGCATGGTGACCTCGTAGCCGGCGATGGCCGCCAGCAGCAGTGCTTCGGTCGAGGCGTTCAGCTCCTCGGCCATCGCCACGGCGGCGGGGAAGACGGCGACGCCGGGATGAAGTGACGACTTGGACGTGACGTCGTCCATCTCCAACGCATGGGCGGCAGTGCCATTGGCCAGCGCCGCCCACGCCGCCGGAGCGCCCTGGTGCTGTCCCACGATGGTGGCGCTGCCCGCGCCAGCGAGCGCACGGACCGCTCGCAGAGCCGAGCCGCTCGATTCGGCGTGCGCCCCGCGATAACAGACGCCCAGGTAGTCCAGCAGCAGGTCCTTGGTACGCTCCACGGCCGCCGCCGGCAGCTCGCCGAAACGCAGACTGGCGCAGAAGCCGGCCAAGCGCTCGGCAACAGTCGCGCCCATGTTCAGGTCCTATGGTACGGCCCGCTTCCGATGCCACAATGATGCGAATGCCCACGCCAGCGGAGCCGGTCGCGCCCGTCAGCAGTGCGAGTGTTCCTCTCACGCCGCGGTGGGAGAGCCTTCGCGAGGCGAGCTGGCTGCTGCCCTGGCTGCTGTGCGTGGGGCTGACGATCATTGCTTACGGCAGCTCGCTGCACGCCGGGATCATGTTCGACGCGGCACTGGATTTGCCTCGGGCGACTGAACGAGGCTGGCTCGACGTACTGACCAGCGCAGGCGCCTCGCCGTACTACCGCCCGATGACGTTGTTGCTGTGGAAGGCCTGTTACACCATCCTGGGCCGCAACGACTTCGTGGTCCTGCACGAGCTGTCGCTGGCCAGCCACGTCGTCTGCGGCTGGCTGGTGTACCAGCTGGCCAAGCGCTTGGCCGACGTGCCCACGGGGGTCGCGGCGGCGGCGCTATTCCTTTGGTTCCCGCTCAGCTACCAAGTCGTCGGCTTCGTCGATTCGCTGTTCCACTCGCTGGCGGCGCTGTGGGTGCTGGCGGCAGCCGTGTTGTATTGGGATGGTCGCCGGGCCAGCAGCCGCGCCCGCCTGGCCGGCGCGCTGGCGTGCGGCGCACTGGCGCTGCTGACGCACGAAGGGACGGCGGCGCTGCTGACGCCCGCCATCCTCGGGCTGGAACTGCTGAGGCGCAGGCGTGTGTCGTTGTGGCCGGTGGCGTTCGTGGGCGAGACGGCCGCTTTCGTGGCCATCTGGTTGGCGGTGCCGCGGTGGCCGTCCACGCCCAAGCCGGACTTTCCCTCGCTGCAGCTCAACGCCGCCTATTTCCTGCAAGCGATCGCCTACCCCTTGACCATGTTGCTCGGGCATCTGCCGCGCCGGGGCGGGGGCGATGTGGCCGAGGTGGTCGGCATCAGCGCGGCCACGAGACGGCGGCTCGCGGTGGCCGGCTTCGCCATGCTGTGGTTTGGGGCGGCGCTGGTTCTGCCGGCATTCCTCCTGCCCTGGCCGAACTATGTGATCGACGCGCCTCGGCTGCTGTACGGGGCCTCGGCGGGGATCGCGCTTCTGTGGGGTCTCACGCTGGCCTCGAAGCGGCCGTGGGGCGTCCTCGGGCTGGCCGCGATTGTGGCAGTGCTTGCCGAGAGTTACGCCTTCGTCGGTGTCCGCGAGAAGCTGCTGGACCAAGGGGCGAACGTGGTCCGGCAGCTGATAGACACGGCGACGCAGTCTCAACCAGAGGCGGGCCGGACCTACATCAACGTCCCAGCCTTTCTGGGGCCGAAGGACTCGGACTTCCTGCTCGGCCACGCGGGCGTGACGATGCTGCCCGACTATTTCGGGTTGGACCTCGAGGTCGCGGCGGCGACTGGCCAGCACCCGCCGATTGACTCGCTGTCGTACGACGACCTGGCCCGGCCTTGGGACGAAGCTTACGGGCTGCAGGGCCAGCATGGCGGACTCCAGGAAGCAACTGCCTCTGTGGCCAAGGGCGGGGGTGTGTACGTGACTCGCTTCGAGCCGGGAGCGATCCGCCTCGAATACGCGGGGCGGGTGGCACAGGCGCCGCTGGCGCCACTGGTGGCCAGGTTCGGAGATTGGGCGGCATTGGAACGCGCCAACGCCGACATCCAGGGCGACACGCTCGCGATTCACTTGGTATGGCGAGCACTGGCCAAGGCCCCTGGCGACTACACGGTGTTCGTCCACGTGGTGGGCGATGCCCTCCAGCCGCTGGTGCAGAGCGACGGTTATCCGGTCGCCGGGCTGCTGCCGCCGCGCGACTGGCCGGCGGGCGCGGAGGTCTACGACGAGCGCCGCATCCCGCTGCCGGCGACAACCCGTGGCCGGCCACCGCGGGTGCTGGTGGGGTTGTACGACCGCGCCGCGCCAACGACTCGGGCGCAAGTCTTCGACGCGACCGGCGGGCGGGTGGCGGACGACGCGCTGTCGATCGCTGTGGGCGACAGCCGATAAGCATGGTAACCCCGCAGCCAAAGAGTGCCCTCACCCTAACCCTCGCCCGCCGCGGCGGGCGAGGGAAGGGAACGCTGGCGGCGCTGGTCGCGCTGTGCTGCTTGTTGGCGGCGGTGTATTCGGCGGTGGTGCCGGCGTTCGAGGCACCCGACGAACCAGGGCACTACGCCTACGTGGACTGGCTGCTGTCCGGCAAAGGCATCCCGCTGCAGGGGCAGGAGCCGCGGCCACTGCAGCCGGAGTTCAGCCAGCCGCCGCTGTACTACCTGGTCGAGGCGCCACTCGCCTGGCTGGCCGGCACCCAACCGGCGAACCTTCCGGACTGGGAGCCTCAGCACAACCCTTTCCAGAACGCTACCGAATACGGCAACGTGAACCTCTACTTCCACTTACCCCGCGAGGGCTTTCCGTGGACTGGTTCGGTGCTGGGCCTGCACCTGATGCGGCTGGCCAACGTCGCGTTCGTGGCGCTGATGGTCCTGGCGACTTATGGCTGCGCGACCGAGCTGCGCTGGCCACATCCTCTTGCGTTCATGGTGGCCGCGGTCGTGGGGCTGATCCCGCAGGTGCTGTTCATGGGCGGCGTGCTGAACGCCGACAACGCCATCGGCTCGTCGTCGGCGCTGGCGCTGTACCTGCTGCTGCGCTGGCTCAACCGCGGCCCATCGGTCCGGCTGGCAGCCCTGCTGGGCCTGGCCCTCGGCGCCGCGGCGCTCTCCAAGCTGAGCGGCCTCGCGGCCGTCGGAGTCGCGCTGGCCTTCATGGCACTGCAGGCAGCCCGCGTCAAGCGGATCGGGGCAGCCCGCGACGGAGTTGTGGCCGCGGTGGTCAGCGGCGCGGTTGCCGGGTGGTGGTACCTCCGAAACTGGGTGGCGTTGGGAGACCCTCTCGGGTGGAACGCCATGCTGCCGGCGACGGGCTCGATGCTGCGGCCGGTGCCGCTGGACTTTGGATCGGCCGCGGGGCGGCTGCTCTTGCGCAACTCCACCGGGCTGGCGGCGTTTGGTTGGTCGAACCTGTGGCTGGATTCCAACCTCTACCGGTTGGCGCTCGTGCTGGGGGCGATCGGCCTCTCGGGTGCTGGCGTGGCGGCTTGGATTGGCATCCGAAAGCGCCGGCTTCGGCTGGAGCACTGGCTGCTGCCGGTGTGGTTCCTGGCCTTCTTTTTCTCCCTGACTCGCTGGGTGGAGGTGAACACGGCCGCCGACCAATGGCGGCTGCTGTTCCCCGTCTACCCGGCGCTTGGGCTGGTGGTGACGCTCGGGCTGTACAAGCTGGCGTTCGAGCGCTGGCAGCCCCTGCTGGCGCCGCCGGCCGGCTTGCTGGCGCTGAACATCGGCGCCATTGCTCTGACGATCGTGCCCGCTTACGCGGGGTCGCGGCCGTACACGGGGCAGATCGAGCACCCCGCGAACGTGCGCTTCGGGGGCTCGTTGGAGCTGGCGGGCTACTCGACGCCGCGGCCGATCGACGGCGCATCTGGCGAGCCGGTGGAAATCGACCTTTACTGGCGCGCCCTGGCGCCCATCGGCAAGGACTACGCCACGGACCTGGCGACGCTCGACGCCACTGGCAGGATCGCCTGGAAACGCCAGTCGATGCCTGATGAGGGGCGGGCGCCGATGACGCAATGGCGGCCTGGCGAGCTCGTGCTGGACCAGCATCGTGTCCGCGACGACCCTTTCTCAATGACGGGCTCGCAAACGTTCGTGCTCAGCGTCATCGACCCTGTTCCACCGGGCGGTCATCTCGCGGCCACCGGCCCGGATGGACAGCGGCTGCCAAACGACACAGTGACCCTCGGACGGTTCTTGGCTCCGCCGCTCAACGTGCCGGTGCCGGTGGTGAAGGATGGCATTGGCTTCCAAGACCACCTCCAGCTCGTGGGGCACACGCTTTCACAGGCGGACGGGCAGCTTCGGGTGACCCTGGATTGGAAGGCCAGCGGCGCAGTGTCCAAGGACTACACCGTGTTTGCGCACCTGGTGGCCGCCGGCGGCAGGCAGATGGCACAGAACGACAGCCAGCCGGACGGCGGCGCCTTCCCAACCTCGCTGCTCGGCGCAGGCCTGGAGGTCCCCGACACACACGTGCTGGACGTCACCGGCCTACCGCCGGGGGACTACCGGCTGGAGGTCGGACTGTACGAGCTGGCCAGCGGCGCTCGACTGCCGACCGACAAGGGTGACACGAGTGTCACCTTACCGGTAAGGCTTGATTAGCCAGCACAGGCTGCCCTCACCTCGCCTCTCCCATTGCGATGGGAGAGGAACAGCAGGACTCTAACTCCAGGCGCCTTCCATGAGCTGGAAGATGCGGTCCGGGCTGAGGGGCAGCTCGCGGATTTCGATGCCTAGGGGTTTGAGGGCGTCGGCGACGGCGCCGGCGATGACGGCGGGAGCGGTCATGGTCGAGCTTTCGCCCAGGCCTTTGGAGCCGAGGGCGGTAATGGGCGAGGGCGTGACCATGTGGCCGATGTCGAGGTCGACGGCTTCGCAGGCAGTGGGCGCCAGGTAGTCCATGAACGACGACGCCGTCATCTGGCCATCCTCGGAGTAGGACAGCTCCTCGTACAGCGCGCCGGCGATGCCGTGCAACGCGCCGCCGTAGATTTGGGCCTCGACGATGGTCGGGTTCAGGATCGTGCCGGCGTCGTGCAGGGTGGCGTACTTCTTGATTTGGACTTCGCGCGTTTCGGGATCGATCTCGACGGCCACGACCTCGCCGATGAAGCCGTAGGTGTTCGAGGAGTTGACGCGGTCGTGCTCGTCGGGCGGTTTGGCCAGCGGGAAGCTGTAGACGTGCATCGCCTCCAGGGTGATGTCCATGTCCTCCGGCAGCTGGGTCGGGTTCCAGTGGCAGATGCCGGCCAGGCGCTTGATGGAGATCTTGCTGGTGGTGCCCTTGACGCAGATCTGGCCATCGACGATGTCCATGTCGTCGGGGTTGGCTTCCAGCAGGTGGGCGGCGATGTCGATCACCTTCTGGCGCAGCTTGCGGGCGGCCACGCCGAAGGCGCTGGCGCCGATGGACGCGAAGCGGCTGGAGTAGGTGCCGGAGGCGATGCTCCAGACACGGTTGAAGGTGTCGAACTCGGTGATCACATTGACGTCTTCGGGACGCACGCCCATGCCGTCGGCGACGATCTGTGACACCAACGTCTCATGTCCCTGCCCCTGGGGGGTGGTGTTGACCAGGCAGGTTACGCCGCCGAGGGTGTCGATCTTGACGGCGGCAGTTTCCATCGAGCCCGACTTGGGGAGATAGTCCTCGCGGGCGCGGATCTTGGGATCGATGGCCACGGTGACGTAGCCCAGGTTCGAGACCGATGGGTCCACGACCGTGGCCACGCCGATGCCGAACAGGCGTCCGGCGGCTCGCGCTTCGTCGCGCTGGCGCTTCAGGTTCTCATAGTCAGACAGCTCCAGGACCTTCTGCAGGCCCGTTGGATAGTCGCCGCTGTCGTAGATGCCGCCGGTGGGCGTGGTGTAGGGCATGGCCTCGGCGGGGATGAGGTTGCGGCGGCGGACCTCCGCCGGGTCCATCTGGAGGGCCTCGGCGATCTTGTCGACCAGCCGCTCGAGGCCGAAGTAGAGCTGCTGGCAGCCGTAGCCGCGGTTGGGGCCGGTGGGCATCTTGTTGGTACACACGTCATGCACGTCGACGGCGTAATTCCGGACCTTGTAGGCGCCTACCCAGTTGCCGGTCGAGCGGAAGGTGCAGGCCGGCTCGGGCGATCGGATGTAGCCGCCGACGTTGTCGTACAGGATGGTCTTGATGCCCAGGATCTCGCCGTCGTTCTTGACCGCGGCGCTGAGGTAGGAGATGCGGTCGGCGCCGCTGGAGCTGGCCAGCAGGTGCTCGCGGCGGTCCTCAATCCACTTGACCGGGCCGCGGACGTGCATGGCGGCGATACCCAGCAGCGCCATGTAAGGGAAGATCGAGCTCTTGATGCCGAAGCTGCCGCCGATGTCGGGCGGCACCACGAAGCGGACCTTGTTCTCCGCCATGCCGAGGGTTTTGACCGTGACCGGGTGCATGATGAATGGTCCGTGGAAGTTGGACCAGATGGTCAGCAGCCCGCTGGCCTGCTCGAACTGAGCGACGACACCATAGGTCTCGAGCGGGACCGAGCTGTACTTGGGAAAGCTCAGCCGGCCGGTTTCGACGACAAGATCGGCTTCCTTCCAGGCCTGGGCGAGGTCGCCGTACTCGATCTCGCGGTGGCAGACGTCGTTAGCGCCGACGTTGTCGTGCAGGATAGGCGCGCCGGGCTGGCAGGCCGCTTCGGGGTCGAGCACGGCGGGCAGCGGCTCGTAGTCGACCTCGATCAGGTCTACGG
>DAIUFO010000169.1:0-8043 GCA_036844545.1 Chloroflexota bacterium | reverse complement strand
AACTCCGACGAGCCTCCTCGAGCAGCCTTATCCCGCAAGCCAATGCGATCGGGCTGCCGCTTCTCCACGAACGCCTGCATGCCCTCGTAAGGCTCCAGGCTGCTGAAGTGCAGCGCCAGCCAGTCACGGGCGTGGCCGATAGTGCTGTTCCACGCCAGATCCTTCCAGAAGTTCGTTTGCTGCTTGGTGTAGCGCATGCACTCCGGGAACTTGTCGATCAGTTTGGCCGCCATCTGGGCCACAGCGTCGTCCAGCTGGCTGTACGGCACTACCTGATTGACCAGTCCCCACTGCAGGGCCGTGGGCGCATCGATCCACTCGCACAGATACAGAATCTCGCGAGCGCGGCGCTCGCCCACGATGATGGGCAGCCACTGCGTGGCGCCACCGGCCGCTACACTGCCGACCTGTGTGCCCACTTGCCGGATGCGAACATGGTCGGCCGCGATTGCCAGATCGCAGGCGAGGTTGAACTCGTTGCCGCCGCCGACGACCATGCCGTTCAGGCGGGCGATCGTGGGTTTTCCGACATTGCGGATTGCATCCATGCAGGCCTGAAAGCCGCCCATCCATTTCCAGTAGTCATGCGGTCGCCGGGTGTACTCGGCCGCGTATTCTTCAACGTCGCCGCCTGTGCAGAAGGCCTTTTCCCCCGCGCCAGTGAGCACGACCACCGCCACGGCGTCGTCCCACGAGGCATCGATAAACGCCTCGGTCAGCTCATGCGCGGTAAGCGCGCCGCAGCAGTTGTACACCTCGGGGCGATTGAACGTCACCCGCGCCACGCGGTCTTTTTTCTCGTACAGGATGTGCTGAAAATGAAAGTCCGCCGGGTCCTTCGGCTCAAAGTGGCTCATGGTTCCTCCTTTTTGGTCTCCTTTTGGGTATGGTCACTTCCTTGGCCTGCGAGAATGTGGACGTCTGGCGGCTTGAGCTGCCGCTCCAGGGGTAGCAGCGGCCCACAATCGAAGCTGAGTGAGCCAAAGAAACTCAGCAACTCCGCGTTGTCCCAGGCCACCATAGTTCGCACCGTCGTCACCTTCCGCGCGACAAGATCATCAATAAACTGCTGCACCAACTGCCGGCCAACATGCCGCCCCTGAAATTCCGGATCCACTCCGATCGTCACGATCCAGCCGCAAGGTGGCAGCTCGAACTCGTCCGCGCGCACTTGTCCCAACAGAAAACCAACCACCTGGCCCTCAACCTCGGCCACACGGCACCACTGTCGAGCACCTGCACCTGCCTGCTTGGCGCTGAGTGAGTACAGGCGCTCCGCCCAGGATTGGGCTCGCTGCCGCCGGCGAGCCCTGGCATCGATCTCGGCAATTGTCGGAACGTCGTCCTCACGGATGTCCCGGATCTGAACTTCAAGCGCGGTCTGCAGTTCGCTCGTCATGCTCACCTCCAGCGTACGCACCTGCGCGGCCATGCCCTAGAAGGAAACCCCGCCCGCTCATGCGCCTGCCGCTGGGGGAAATCCCCCATCCACGGACCAGTTGGCCGTGCGCCCTCGCAGGCCGCTCGACGCGTGTGCTATGCCATCGTCATCAGGCCGGACGGCCCGTCCGGCCGCGGAAAGCTCGGCCTGGCGCTCTTCGGCGTCAGGCCGCTTGAGTGGCACAAGGCCCGCGCGTAGGGCGAAGAGGGCGGCCTGGACGCGGTTGTTGATGTGCAGCTTTTGAAAGATGACCGAGAGGCGGTTCTCGATGGTCTTCTCTGAGAGGCACAGCCGGTTGGCGATCTCATGGTTGCCGATGCCTTTCGCGAGCAGGCGCAGGACGTCCTTCTCGCGGTCGGTCAGATCCACTGCTCCTCGTCCGGACTTGGGGAGGGGAACGCGGCGAAACTCTTCCAGGACCTGCATGGCAACATCAGCGCTCACCAGCGTGTGGCCTTCGAACACCGAGCGGATGCCGCGGACGACTTCGCCCACGCCCATGGTCTTGGCCAAATACCCTCGGGCGCCTGCTTTCACCGCCTCGATGGCATGCTGGTCCTCCTGGTCTGGGGCGAGGATCACAACTTTGCTGCGTGGCAGCCGTTGAACGATGAGCTGCGTTGCACGTAGGCCATCGATATCGGACCCCTCCTGCCCCAGGGTCAGATCTACGAAGACCACGTCGGGCTGGCAGGCTTCGGCCAATTGAACCGCTTCCAGGCCCTGGGAAGCTTCCGCGACCACTTCCATGTCCGGCTCACGATCCAGGACGCAACGAAGGCTCTCTCGCAGCAGAGTCTCGTGATCGGCCAGCAGGATGCGGATGCGCCCTGGCGCACTCAAAGGGGGCCTCTGCACTTTCCTGCCATGTGTGCTTGTTGTCCAGCATGGTACAGCTGGTTCCGTAAACAAGGCATAAATCCGCCATGTCAGTTTCGTTAAGTTCCGCATGCGGGAAGGGCCTGGCCAGGATGATGGGGAACGTCTACCGTTGTTGTTTCGCCCCGATTTATGTGTGCCGCCAGATGGGGGTACGCTTTTCGGTAAAGGCCCTCAGGCCTTCCTGCGCATCGGGCGAGGGGATAATCTCGCTGAGCTGAAGCTGCTCCAGGTGCTGCAGCGCCGCCTCTACGGGCAGGTCCATTGATTGGATCACTGCCCGGCGGGCGCGCCGCAGTGCCGCGCCGCTGAGCGTACGGAAGCGCCCGACCACCAGTTCCACGGCTTCGTCCAGGTCTTCAGCTGGGACCGCGCGGTTCGCCAAGCCGAGGCGTACCGCCTCCACGCCGGATACCGGCTCGCCGCCCAGAATCAGCTCGAAGGCCCTGTGGGCGCCAATCAGCCGTGGAAACAGGACGGCCGCCGCAGGAGGCAACACGCCCAACGTGATCTCGGGCACGCCGATCAGCGCCTCTTCGGTGATGACCACGATATCCGCGGCCGTCGCTAACTCACAGCCGCCACCCAGGGCATAGCCATGCACGCCGACCACTACCGGCACCGGGCAGTGCAGCAGCCGGAGGATAAGCGCGTGGAACGCGTCCAGCAGCGGTCGCAGCGTCTCGCCCTGATGCTCTCCGATATCCGCGCCCACGCAAAATGTCTTCCCGGCGCCGCGCAGGACGATCGCTCGCAGGCTCGGTTTGCTGGTGGCCGTGTCGAAGGCAGCTACCAGCTGGCTCATCATAGCGATGCTCAGCACATTGAGCGGCGGCCGGTCGAGTGTGAGGTATGCGACGTCGTCGCGTATGTCCACACGTATGAGATGGGTCTCCACCTCGGCAATAGCCATGCCGTACTCCTCCTGTTGGCTACGACGCCAGAGCCAGTGGCCGGGTCTCCTCGGCCGGCAGGACGCCTTGCTTGCGCAGCCGCACCAGGCCCAGCAGCGCCGCGCCCATAGCGCCGGCTAAGTCCGAATCCTCGCTTACGTTGACCGGCGCTCCCACCGCTTCGCTCAGCGCCAGCACCATGCCCGCCTGCCTCGAAGCGCCACCCACGAGCGTAAACTCCGCTTCCATGCCCGCCCGTTTGAGCAGCGCCATGGCCCGGCCGGCCAGGGAATTGTGAACGCCACGCAGGATATCCTCCACGCGCAGTCCGTCGGTCACGTGGTTGATGATCTCCGACTCGGCCAGCACGGCGCAGATGCTGCTGATGGTTACCGGCTTGTCGCCAGCCATGGACAGGGGGCCAACGTCCTCGATGCCAATCTCGAGGTACTTCGCGGCGCGTTCGATAAAGCTGCCGGCCCCCGCGGCGCACTTGTCGTTACTGCGAAACTGCTTGACGCGGCCCGCTGCGTCCACGTGGATGGCGCGCGAGTTCTGGGCGCCGACGTCGATGATCGATCGGGTGCCCGGAAAGAGATAGACGGCGCCCCGGCCAGCGGCGCTGATCTCGGTCACCTGCAGGTCGCGCGCCGCCACGTTGTACCGGCCAAAACCGGTGGTGGCCAGGTAGCTCACCTCGCCACGTTCGATTCCTGCCGGGCGCAGCGCCTCGGCCAGCACCTCTTCCGTCAGCGCCTCAAAATCCGGCCGCGTGCGCACGCGGGCGCGCCCCAGCAAGTCCCGCCGCTCATCCATGACGACGGCCTTGGTCGTGCGAGATCCAATGTCCACACCGGCGACGATCATCTTTCCCTCCTTTGGATGAAACTCAGGCAGCCCACCCGACACCACTCTGTGCGCGTTCCAGGGCGAACAGGGCGGCGCCGATAGCGCCCATGTAGTGCGCGTCCTCGCTCACATTCAACTGGCAGCCAAGCTTCTCCTCCAGCGCCCGTACGATGCCAACGTTCCGCGAGACGCCACCGGTGAGCGTGACTTCCGGTTCCATGCCCACGCGCCGCATGAGAGACACGGTTCGTGTGGCTATGGCGGCATGCACACCGCCTAGGATGTCCTCTACCCGTTTTCCCTGTGCCAGGTACGACAGGATGTCCGACTCGACAAAAACCGTGCAGACGGTGCTCAGCCGGACTGGATGCCGGGCGAGCAGGCTAAGCTCCCCAATCTCACCCAGCTTCAGCCCCAGCGCGTCCGCTGAGTTGGCCAGGAACCGGCCGGTGCCCGCCGCGCACTTATCGTTCATCGAGAAGTCGCGTACCTCACCCCCCTCCGCCACCTGGATGGCCTTGGCGTCCTGGCCGCCGATGTCGATCACCGTGCGTGTGTTGGGGAACGCATAGCAGGCGCCCTTGGCGTGGCAGCTTATCTCCGTGACCTGGGTATCGCCAAAGGTCACCTTGTAGCGCCCGTAGCCGGTGCCGACAACGGAGCCCACGTCTGCGCGAGTCACACCCGCCTCCTCGACGAGCAGATCGAACGTGCGCTCGGCCGCGCGAGAGACTTTGGCCCCCGTATCGATCAGGCTGCGGGCAACGATCTCCCGTCGCTCGTTAACCAGGACGCCCTTCGTTT
Source organism: Chloroflexota bacterium (assembly GCA_036844545.1). GTDB lineage: Bacteria > Chloroflexota > JAJPGV01 > JAJPGV01 > JAJPGV01 > DATGVV01. Next base: position 3,177 of record DAIUFO010000169.1, on the reverse strand, counting down.
GCGTAGACCCTACGTCGACGCCTGCTCCGTATATCATCTCTCTCCTCCGCAAGTCCGTAAATTCAATTCACTTCGACCGCTGCGAGCGGTTCGGCAGCTGCCTCGGCGTCCGGCTCGCGCTGAACCTTGCTGGCGGGCCTATCAGCCCCATGTGTCAGCTTCCGGTGCTCGATGCCCTCGAAGAACGCGTCGATGCGGTTCTGGAGTTGCGCCTGCGAGTAGTAGCGCGGATCCTCCAGGTCAGACTCGATGAGCAGCGTCGGCCAGCCCTTGTCGCGGGCGAAGTATTCGCGCATATCCCCCTGGCCTGCCGAAAACAGCCGGCAGCTCTTGACGGAGTGGATGACGATCCCGTCGGCCTGCCACTCCTCGAAGTAGCGGCCAATCTGCTCGTAGCGCTGCAGGAAGTTGCGGTTGCAGACGTTCTCCTTGAGCATGAAACGGGCGATGCTCTCCAATGGGTGCTGGGAGTCGTGCTTGAAGCCGAACTCCCACAGGCCTCCCACCGTGGAATAGGTGGAGGCCACGGCCACGGCGCCCCAGCGCGAGAACAGCTCACGGAAGTTGCGCAGGTAAGGCCACGGTGGCGGCCCTTCGATGACGTAGCGGATCTTCTCTTCCGGCAGCGGCCCCTCACCGCGAGACGCCTTCTCGCTCAGCTCCTTGTAGACCAGCTCGAAGAAACGCAGGCACTCCTCCGTGCCGCGCAGCGCGTACAGCGGCGCCATGATGTTCACCGCGTCGAAGTAGGCGTCGAACGGCGCCGGATGGCGCTTGGTGAGCTGCTTGATGGCGCACCACAGCTCTCCCACCTCGGCTGAAAGCGCCACGGTGCGCTGCAGCTTGGCATAGTCGAGCTTCTGGCCGCTGACCTGTTCGAAGAGCACGATGAGCTCCTCCAGCTGCCGCACCACGTAGGTAACGTCTTCGACTCTGGGCTCCCCCTCCGGCGTGCGGAAAAAGGGCACATCGATGTTGAAGGCGGGCGCCTCCGAATATTCCGCGAGGTGCTCGAACCAGTGCAAGTAGACGCTGCAACCGACGTAATTGCACAGCACCACGGCTGGCAGGGGAATGGTGCCGAAGGGCGTCTCTCGACCCGAAAAGAAAAGGCCAATGTCTGCCTTGACGTAGGCGCAATTGTCGGTCGAGTAGCCCATCTCCTCGGCTTTCAGGATGTACGGCAGCGACTTCTTCTTCACCGCCAACTGGAGGTCGTTGACCTCGGGGAAGACTGGCAGGAGGTCGAAGGCCCGAATCAGCTCCACGGGGTTGCCGGCGATCAGCAGGTGCACCGCCCGCTTGGCACCCGTCTGGGCCACTTCGGTCAGCTCCTGATAGTAGCGCGTCATCAAGTCCCGCGCCATTCCATGGAACGTCACTTCAAATGGTGTATTGGCCATGTCGCCCTCTCCTTACCTCCGGCTTGCCGGCCAGCCCGGCGCATGCCGGTGGCGTTCAATCAAACAGCATCGACTCAACAAAGGTCTCCACTTCGGACTGCACGCGGTCGTACAGCCACATCTTCTCCTCGAACTCGAGGAACAAGTGCGGAATGGCATGCTCCTCGAGTGCCCTGCGGTATAACGCGTAGTCGAACAGCGCCGGCTCACAGAACTTGGCTGCCAGGAAGATGACGGCGTCCGCTTTCAGCTCTTGCACCGTGTCGAGCAGCGCCGCCGCGCGCCGGCGGCGCAAGTCATGTTTGACGCTGGCGTGGACACTGTGGTTCAGGTAGCTCTCCGCCAACGCCTGGAGCGGGCGGGTGCCCAAGGCCGCGACGTCGTCCCGCAGGAACCGAGTTCCCAACAGGAAGTCGTCGTTCAGCAGGTAACACCCTGCCCGCTCCAGGCTATCGATAAGGTCCAGCGGGGGCTGTTCGCAAAAAGCCCCCACCAGCACCACTCGAACGCGGTCTTGCGACTTGGCCTCCCTGGTCCGGTACGTCGCTAGCGCCCGGGTCAGCAGCGGCACCGCCTCCTCTGGCGGCAGCATCGTCGTAGCTCGGGTGAGCACGTATGAGTCGGCAGCCGACACCCGTTCCGGCGTGGCGCCACGGACCGCGTACAGGTCGCGCAGCAGCTGGCGCAGCTCGTCATACAATCGGATGCTGGCCTCCAGGTCGTCGTCCCGCACCGGGTGCCCCGACCACTCCGCGAAGCTGGTCAGCACCCTTTGATACTCGCCCTCGAGGTAAGGCAGGGCGGCGGGCGAGCCTGGATTTTGCGGATAGTGGATGAACTCCATGGGCAGACTGGTGAAGTTGCGCTTGAACACGCTGGCCAGATTCCGCGCGGGGTCGCAAATGGAGTGGAACACCACACCATCGAAACAATCCAGGCGCTCGGTCATGCCCAGCTCCAATGTGCTTTTGACGACCGAGCAGACAAACGATTGGAAGCGCGAGTCAGCATGCGCGAGCTCAACCTGGTTGCCGCCGCCAAATAAGCCCACGGGCAGCATGCCGCTGGCATGGATCAACTCCGTGGGCGTATACACCGGGAAGTAGCCCACAACTGGCCGGCCGGTTTTCTCCTTGAAGGCTCTGACCGTTGGGAACGTCCGATCCTCGACCACCTCCCGGTACGTCTCCGCGGGCGACTCGGCTAAAACTGCGGTCATCCGATCAAACTCTCCTTTCCACGCACAATAGCTGAGACTGGCGGAATCCCAACGCCCGGAAGAAGCACCGCAACGGCTGATCTCGCATGCTGACCAGAGTCAGCACGCGCGGAATGTCTTGCTTGGCGCAGTCCTCTAACAGCACTTCTGCAAGCGCGCGCGCCAGTCCGTGGCCTTGCCAGGCAGGATGCACGCCCAGGACTTCCAGCCACGCCACCTCACCCCGCTCGCCAAACTCGTCCTGCTTCACGTGACCCAGCAGATGAGCCACCAGCTCCCCGCCCACTTCGATGCCCCAGCACCAGGGTCGGCCGTTTCCGGCGAACTCCATCCGCCGCCGCCAGTGGTCCGGCTCGCCAGACCCGCCAAGCTGGCCGGCGAGCCAAGCCACCGCGGCGCCGTCTTCCCAAGTCAGTGAGCGCAGGCGCGCTCCCGCCGGCAGGCCGCCGGCGGCCATAAGGCCCGCGGGAGCTGACTCAGGCACGGCCCGCCCCTCCCGTCGCGCGGAAGCTCATGGCCCTGAAGATCACCGTGTGGACGGCGTCACACATGAGC
>DAIUFO010000168.1:0-8158 GCA_036844545.1 Chloroflexota bacterium | reverse complement strand
CCGGGTGAAAAACGAGCTACGACCCCAGCCACACCGGATTTTGCGACAGCCTGCAAGTGGCCGCCAATATGGTCCAGGTACGCCTTAAGGCGCAGAATGATCCCATGATCAAGGCTGGAACCCCCCCCATCATCCTCATGGCGACGGCCACGGTTCAGGGTGACAAGATTACGAGCTGGCTGCAGGTCTTCGATATCAGCGATCCGGCGACCCTCAAGTTTGTTCAGGCGCAGGCCAGTGCGCCAGCCGCGTCTGCCGCCGCCAAACCCGCCGCCAGCGGCGCGGCAGCAGCCGGCAGCGCGGCCGCTAAGCCCGCGGCGACCGGGGCTCCGGCTCCCTCGGGTGTGACGCTCACGCTCGTAAGCCCCAAGGATGGCTCCAGCGTCCCGGCTGGCGACGTCACCGTGAACTACGACGTTACAGGCGTGACCTTGGTGCCCGCCGCCGACGCCAAGCAGCTGACGGACTATCACGCCCACGTCCTGCTGGACACCGACCCGGCGCCTTACGTGGTTCAGTTTCTGCCGGCGCCTACGGGTAACGACAAGATCGTTCACACCGCGGCCAAGACGGTGACGTTCAAGAGCGTGCCGGCGGGATCGCACACGCTGGCGATCTACATCAGCACCTCGAACCACATCTCCGTCGGCCCGCCCATCCAGACCAAGGCGACGTTTACCGTTCAGCAGGGCTAATTGAGCGCGTACAGCGCTCGGGCGTTGGCGTCGGTGATCTTGTTGTAGAGGGCCAGCTCGATCTGGCCGCTCTCGCGCAGGTTGCGCAGCGCCTCGATCTCCGTCGATTGGTCGTTGTGGCCGTAGTCGGTGCCGATGACCAGGTTGTCTTCGCCGGAGTAGCCGGAGATGTACTCTATGTCGTCGTCGGTCTGGCAGGAGAGCCACAAGCGCCAGGTCTGCAGCGGGTTGTCCGGCCAGGTCCGGCCATTCAGCGCAAAGCGGCGTTTCAGATCCTTGAGCGCATAGGGCAGCCACTGCGCCGAGGCCTCCAGGAAGCCGACGCGCAGCTTGGGGAACTGCTCGGGCAGGCCGCTCATGACCAGCGAGTGGAAGGCGCCGACCGAGGCCAGCCTGAATTTCCAGAAGGTGCCGCCGCCGGGCGTGCGCTGCGTCAGCAGGTCGACCATGCCGGGGTTGCTGTTGGCGATGTGTACGCCAAGAGCCATGTCGAGCCGCTCGGCCTCCTCGTAGATCGGATAGAAGGCGGGGTCGTGCAGCAGGCGGTTGCCCTCGACGCCGCGCATGAAGATGGCGCAGGCGCCATGCTCGTGGGCAAACTTCAGCTGGGCCAGCGACTCGGAGATGGTCAGCAGCGGCAGCACGCAGGCCCAGCGCAGCCGGTTCTGGCCCTGCTGCCAGATGTCGGCCAGCCAGCGGTTGTAGCTCTTGCAGATGGCGACCTCAACTTCGGGCCGCTCCGCCATCAGCTCGATAAACGCGGTGGGATACAGGATTTGCACGTCGATGCCGAGCTGGTCCATGTGGCGCAAGCGAACGCCCACGTTCTCCATCTGGCGCGCTTCCTCCGGCGTATCCATGGTCCGCCCGGCGAGCTCCGAAAGCTGCTCGAACTCGCTGGCGGTCATCGCCTGCCGGGCCAGACCGCGAATCTTGCCCTCGACAAACCAATAGGCGTTCTTGCGGCCCCCCTGGCTCTGGGGCGGACAGATGATCTCAGGCCGGAACTTGGCGTCGCTCGGGTCCATGAAATCCCAGGTGTGCTCGGACTCGACGACGTGGGCGTCGGAATCAATGGTCGGCATGGGATGAATAGTAGTCGGAAGCTGGAGATTGGAGGCTGGACCTCGCAGCCCCACCGGGCTACCATCAGCGGACATGGGCAACCCGCTGTTCAATGAGAACCGCCTCAAGCTGGGCGTATTCGGGCTGAACGTCAGCAACGGCTGCGCCGCCACTACGGCCGAAGGCCATTTCGAGACCACCTGGCCCAATACGCTCGAGGTCGCGACCATGGCCGACGAAGCCGGCATGGAAGCGCTGGTGCCGGTGGCGCGCTGGAAAGGTTTCGGCGGCACGACCAACTTCAACGGCTCGTGCTTCGAGACCTACACCTGGGCGGCCGGGCTGGGCGCCTCTACCAGGCAGGCCGCCGTGTTCTCGACCTCGCACGTGCCCACCGTCCATCCCATCGTGGCCGCCAAGCAGGGCACCACCATCGACCACATCTCCAACGGCCGCTTCGCCCTGAACGTGGTCTGCGGCTGGTTCGAGAGCGAGTTCATGATGTTCGGCGCGCCGGTGATGGAGCACGACCGGCTGTACGAGTACGCCGCCGAATGGCTGGAGCTGGTGCTGCGGCTGTGGACCGAGGAAGAGGAGTTCGATCACGAGGGCTGCTTCTTCAAGATCGAGAAAGGCTTTCATCAGCCCAAGCCCCTCCATAAGCCCTATCCGCCGATCATGAACGCCGGCAGCTCGGACACCGGCGCGCGCTTCGCCGCCAAGTATGCCGACATGGTCTTCACCAACCTGGGCCTGCTGCTAGACCGCTGGGCCAAGGGCAGTATCGAATGTGCCCTCAAACTGGCGCCACGCCTGTTGCGGGCGCCTCTGCCAGCCAGCAAGAAATTGCAGGCCCTGCTGCATCTCACGGGCTACGGCATTCACCTGCTCATGTTCTTGCTCATCTTCCTCTACCCGGCCATCCTGTATTTTGCGCACGGCAGTCCGCGGCTTTCAGGCTTTTTTCGCCTCGCCGTGTTCTTCAACATCACCGCGCTGGCGCCGATCGTGTACTTCGCACTGGCGCAGTTCGAGCTGGACCGGCGGCGCTGGTGGCTGAAGATCCCGATCATTTTGCTGGTCACCGTCCGCGGCTCAGGCATGGTGGTCAACACCATGGTGTCGATTGTTCAGGTCATCCTGCGGCGCAAGACGGCCTTCGAACGGACGCCCAAATTCGGCATTCAGCATCGCGGCGAGGGCTGGACGAACAAGGTGTACCAGCTCCGTGGAAATCCGCTGGTCCTAGCCGAACTGCTGCTCGGCGGCGTCACCTTGCGTACCGCTGCCTACGCCGCGCACCTCGACGATTGGGTGATCTTCGTCTACGCCGGTCTGCTGACCGCCGGCCTTTTCATGGTCGCCGGCTTCAGTTTGATGCAAGCCGTCCAGAGCCGCTTCGTTGATCGCCGAACTGCCGATACGTACCGCTAGCCGCATCCCTTCGGGGCTGGCTGTCTCGGCGAGTGGCGTCGCATCCTTCCTCCTGGGCGCCAGTTTTTTCTGCTGGGCTCATCTGGGCATCGGGCGATCCCCTTTCCCCGGATCGCCCGCGTCGCATGATGTTCTGTTCTACGCCTCGGAAATCCTGGCTGTTGCCGTTGCGGCGCTGGCAGCCTGGCGGTCACGCAAACTGGAATGGCCCCGCCTGGTGCTGTTGGGCGGTGTAGTGTGGTTGGCGGCCTGCCTCGTCTCCAGCTGGAGCGCAATCGATCCGGTATTAGGTCTCACCTGGACTGCTGCGCTGCTGGTCGCGATGTGCTGCCTCCTGGCCGGAGTGCATCGGCCGGGCCTAACCGCGGGAATGGCGCTGGGCGTGCTGGGCAGCCTGCCCATCATGCTCTTCCAGGTCATCGCGCAGACCACGTGGCCGGCCGCGGCTATAGAAGGCTGGACCGGAGGGGAGCTCACGGGTGCGGTGAGAGGCGCCGCGGTTTTGGGCGAGCAGCGCTGGCTTCGACCTTACGGGTTCACGCTTCACCCAAACATCGCCGGGGGTCTGGCCGCTGTCGCCTGTGTGCTTCTCGCGGCAGCCTGGTTTCGCGAACGGCGAGTGTGGCAGTTGCCACTGGTCGCCGCTGCATTCGCGGAGACGCTCTTGAGCTTTTCGCGCAGCGCCTGGATCGCGGCTCTGCTGGGACTAGCGGCATTGGCGCTTATTCGGCGAGCCAACCTTCGGCCGTTGCTGCTGGCCCTGGCGCTCCCGACGTTGCTGTTCGTCATCACGCTCGGCGGGCTGGCCCTGCAACGCACCGAAGCCTCCGGAACCCTGGAGGACGACAGCGTCTCTCAGCGCATCTACCTGGCGCAAACAGCGCTGCAAGTCTGGCGAGGACATCCGCTGTTCGGGATCGGCCCGGCACAGTTCAATCAGCGGGAGGTCGATCTCTACGGTCCGAGCTTCATTCCCGAACCAGTTCATAACGCCATCTTGCTCGTGCTGGCCGAGACGGGCATGGTGGGGCTCGCCGGCGCCACCCTAGTCGTCGCGGGAATCGCTCGTCGCATCAAGTTACGGCGCGATTGGGGAGCGCTTGGGGTTGGTCTCGCCCTGCTGTCGCCGCTCATGCTCGACCACTACCTCCTGACATCGCCGATTGGCCTCGTGCTGCTGGCCGGAGTGCTGGCGCAGGACGTATCCGACAGCGAGACGAGGGCAGTCTCAGGCCTTGGTCGACGGCGCTCGAAGCCTCTGCATACCAGCCACACACCAACGAGGCCAACGACAACTCCAATAAGGAGCCATTGACCCTGGCCGGTCATGACGCTGCCCCGCAGGAGGCCAATGCCCTGTAACGCCCAAACGAGCCCAAGGGCCAGCAAGATGATGCCTGGAACCAGAGTCAACCAGCGAATTCTCGAAGTCTTCAGCTCGATCTCCTGAGTACGTCAGCTTTCATCAACTTGGAGGACCGTTCTCAAGATAACTCACGAGGTCGGCCAGTTGGGCATCGGGCAGCTTGTCCGGACGAAATCTCGGCATGCCAGGCCGGCCCTGCCGAATGACGTCCGCGGCACTGCTCACATCCTGCAACCCCAGCTCGTCAGGCGCTTCCCCAAACCCGCCATGGCATTGCTGGCAGCCCTGGGCGAAGTACACCGCGGCGCCTCGCTGGACCGCATCACCGTGGCCATCGGCGAACGAGAGTTGCTGAACGGTCGGTGTGGGAACAATGGCAGGTTGCGCTGAGCCTGCTTGGAGGCTTCGGACATAGCTCACCAGGGCGAGCAAATCGGCGTCGTGATAGTCATCGCCGAAGCCAGGCATGGCTGTAAACGCAAGTCCGTTCTTGATAATCCAGAAGAGTTCGGCGTCCGTCTTGTCTGTGGCGTCTTTGCTGGTCAGATCAGCAGCGGGTGGAAATGTTGCTTGGCCAAAGGGTCCTTTCCCGTCGCCCGGGGCGCCGTGACACTGCGCGCACGAGCCGGTGTAGGCATTCCGACCCGCATTCGCCAGCAGCTGAGGTGGCGTTGACTGGGGATCCTGCCGGGCTTCATCTTGGAGACTCGCTCCAACCGGAACGGCTGGCGTCGGGCCGGCACTAAGACGGTCCACGAAGGCAACGAGGGCCTTGCCATAGAACGTCTCCAGCGTTCCAGCTTGGCGGTGCAACAACGCCAACGGAGGGACCAGCAGTCCACCAACAAGGAGTGCAAGCAGCAGCCCCAGACCGACGCCAGCAGGCAGCAGCACCCAGCGAAGCCGCGAGTGCCGGCTAGGAGCCGTCACGCTGCAACGAGCGGACGTAGCTCACCACGGCCCATAAGTCCTCGTCGTGATATGCGTTCGCAAAGCCGGGCATAGCCGTGAAACCGAGCCCGTTCTTGATGATCCAGAAGAGCTGCGCATCGGCCTTCGCCTTTGCGTCCTGGCTGGCTAGGTCGGTCGCGTAGGGGAAGGTGCTGGCTCCGAACATTGACTTACCATCGCCGGCTGCGCCGTGACACTGGGCACAAGAAGCCGTGTAGACCAGCCGGCCCTGGGCGACACTCTCGACGGTCTGACTGTGCTGGTCCGGTAGGCCACGGCTGCTGACACTGGCAACCAGATTGAGTATCGTATTGCCGTACCAGGTCTCAATCGCTGAGGAGTCCCAACGCAGCAATGCCGCGGGGGCGATGACTACCAGCGCTGTAAGGCAAGCCAGCAACACCCCAAGCGCCGCGCCAGCAAAAAGCGGGCGTCGGTTTGCCGGCGGTGCGCCACTGATCGGATGCATATCCTCGCCTCCAGCTTCCCCGGCGCATCGTTCCTTTGAGCATCAAGTCAATGGTCGGTTACGCCTGGACCGTCGGTCGCCTCTCCCGCCGCCGTTGTGGTTAAGCAGCGCCGGCTACCGCCGAGTGAGCCCGAGACTGAGGCCAATGGCCCGATCCACCTCGGCTAATCGCTGAAGCGAAACCGCACCCATCCGGTTACCAAGCCGCTGTTTGTCCACGGTTCGTATTTGGTCCAACAGCACCTTGGAGCCGCGGGTAACGCCGCCTTCTCCTGCGCTGAGAAGCACCTCAAACGGATAAACCCGATCCATGCCGCCGCTCGAAATCGCCGCCACGATTACCCGATCGGAATGTTCGTTGCCAACGTCGTTCGAAATGATGAGGGCGGGCCTGGTCTTTGCAATCTCGCTGCCCACCACGGGATCCAGGTTCACCCAGTACACCTCCCCGCGACGGATAGTCAGCTCGGCCAATCCTCGACGTCGACAGTTGCCCAGTCGGCGGCGAGTTCTCGGCGTTCCTCCGCAACCGCGACATAGCCCGCCCTCATCTCAGCCTCGAGCTGCTCGGCCTCGACCTGCTCCAACTTCTCGGCCAAAGCCTCGTTGATGAACCGGTTCATCTTGCGATCCGCCACCAGCCGCCGAAGCCGGCCCGCCAGATCCTCGTCGAGGTATAAGGTGGTTCTTACTGCCATCGTCGTATACCCCTAAAGTGTAACGCTATTATTTGACCCTTGTCCTCACGCATACGTCAGCCCGAACACCGTCTCCGTCAACCACCGCCGGAAGCCATCGTTCTCGCTGTACTGCTTGTACAACTCGGTGTGGTCCGACACCAACTCCGTCACCACCCGCCGCAGCGCGTTCTCCAGCTCGATACGACAGGACGCGGCCGAAGTTGATGCGATCCCAAGCCATGGGGTGCAGATTAGATTCAGCAAACTTGTGCGTACGTCAGCTCAGCCTGGTTCCACGGACAAGATGGAGCTCACTGGGTCTGTGGTGGTTCGACAAGGGCCGTCGGTTCCACACCCAACGCGTCGGCGAGTTTGCGCACGGTTGAGGGATGGGCCGTCGTGCGGCCAACTTCCAAGTTAACAATGGTCCGCTTGGCAACCCCGGCTCGGTCGGCAAGATCCTGCTGACTCAGGACGGCGCGATTGCGCAGCACCTTGAGCATCGGGAGTGGGGGCATGGCTGCCAGCCTATCATTGGCCACCAGCGTACAGAACCCCAGTGGTGATCTATCGGTATACTATTGGTGATCTTATTGCCTAGTTCAAATGTTTGCCTTTCGATCACGTCTGTAGGATAATTCGCGTCTATGGAAGAAGCGGTGGTAATGACTAGGGTCGCAGAGCCCGAAGCAGAGCCGTATTCTCTCGAGCCACGGCGGCGTGCCGCTGGTGATGCGGCGCTTCCCTGGTCTCGCGGTTGGCTCTTAACCGATGAACAACGGGCCGAGTTTCGGACTCGTTCCGAGGCTTCCCATCAAGCGAAAGTCATGGCTGTGGCTGGGCTCGGCCCGGAGCCTGCACATCCGACCTACATTCCGCGGTTCCGACCCGAGCCCTTAATGTCGCGGCTGGCGTCCAACGGACTGCGTTCTTTGTCCCTCTTCAGCGGCGGCGGTGGCCTCGACTTAGGATTCGACTTGGCAGGGTTTGACCACGTCGCCTCGTACGACATCATCCCTGTGGCTGGCGACACGCTCCGGGCAAACAGGCCAGCCTGGTCAGTTTTCTCGGGAGATGACGGTGACGTCACGCGAGTCGATTGGCGCGGATTTCGGGGGAAGGTTGACTTGATTCACGGAGGGCCTCCATGCCAGCCCTTCTCGGTTGCGGGGTACCAAATGGGCAAGGAAGATATGCGAGACATGTTCCCGGAGTTTGTCCGGGCGGTGCTTGAAATCAAGCCCAAAGCCTTCGTGGCTGAAAACGTGCCGGCGCTCGCTTCGAATAAGTTCCGCCAGTATGTAGAACAGACAATCCTCCAGCCCCTGGCGGCAGATTACACGGTCACAATGTTCAAACTCAGCGCCGATTGGTTCGGCGTGCCCCAGAATCGAACACGCGTAGTGTTTGTTGGGTTCGCCGACTCCAACGTCGCCAAAAGATACGGGTGCGGCTCTTTTAGAGGGACTTGCGAAAGGCGTTTGTTCTCTTCTAAATA